>DASQQM010000073.1:0-4279 GCA_035643475.1 Anaerolineae bacterium
TGTATTATATTTTATAAAGTGCTAATCTATTCAGGGACATGGCGCAGACATAGCTAGTTATTCTTCCCAATACATTAAAGAGATATTCTGTCAAACAGCCGCATATACATAGATAGAGTAATAGCCAGTCAACAACTTGAAATATTGAAAGGAGGTCAAGATCGTTTACATTTTATATTTATAAGTATTTAGGGGAGCCTATTTCCCGTAGTTGTTAGCAGAACCACGCCGCGGCTAAAAGCCAATAGACGATACCTACACATTAAGTGTATCACTATCAAGATAAATTACCGGTTTTAATGCGACCGCTCATCGTTGACATTAATAATCCCTATGATAAGGTGTATGGGTAATGTCCCCAAACTACTCCAAGCTTTCTATTTAGAGAAATTTAGCCTTTGAAAACTGCACTATTTGTGCAGACTGTTTCAAATTGGGAAGGAGTGTCTTAATGCACGAAACAAGGCTAAGAAAAAAACCAAGACATTCGCTTAAGGAGGTATTAGGAGCTTTAAGCTACAAACCGAAATTATGCAACCGATGTTAGTGGAATCGATGATTCCACGTAGCTTAGTGTCACAATCTTCAGAAAGGGGCAGAGCTAGATTATGCAAATTAAACTACTGAGAGGTGTGAAGATGAAGAAAAAGTTCCTTGGTTTGGGTTTTGTAATCGCATTGCTTGTAGCAATGGTTGCTGGTGCCATGAGCGTTGGGATTGGTTACTCGGCTTTACCGAGTTCTAAGGCTGCGGTAGCAGTTGAGCCTGTGACGGTACTAAGCTTGAACAGCAAAAGCCCCGACAGCACGCCTTGGACTACAATCTTTGAAAGCGACATCAGGTGCGCCGAGCAGAAAGATCTGCTTGTGGACGCCGCATTAGAGTGCGGTCTCTACACCGATACTTTAGTTAGAAGCAAAGATGCTGTTAAAGATACATCTAATGCCAATGCCAGCATAAAGGTGAGGGTTTTGGTGGATGGTAACGAGCCTTCGCCAGCGTTGCCAGGCGAAGTGTGCTTTGCCGCGAGGAGCCAGACGCTCTCAGCTACGCTTCAGGGGATTCTTAGCGGCACCGATCTAAATGGCGATGGCATTATATCGCTGGACGAGTGCACCACTTCTCCAGAAGAAATCCAGTTGATTCTTGACACAATGGGTGCGCATGCCTTTAACTTCATTATGCCAGATGTTACTGCAGGCGTGCATCATGTAGAGGTACAGGCAAAGATAGACACGGACGCCTCGTATCAGAAAGGTAGCGCGGAGGCCAAGGCCACTATAGGCAAGGGCTCTATAACCATTGACGAGGTCAGACTAGTAAAGGACTCTATTAGTTTATAAACCGCCCCGTTGATGTTAGTTAGCTCGAACCCTTTTTTGAGGAGTTAAGGGTCAGATCGCAGCTGTTGCAAAGCGCTATGTTGAAAGCTGCGATCTGACCCTCAGTATTTTTACTACTTCCTTTACTGCTTCCGGTTATTAATTTCAAGTCATTTGTGCTTCATTACAATGGTGACATGAGTTTGCAGAGGCAAAGATTGCCTGATCGTTTATCGCCAAGCACTACATCCTTAATGTTGCAGGTTATAAAAGAGGGCATCGAGAAGCAAATGAGGTATTTAAAGGTGAGCGGCTTGATTGCTGCATTATGCTGCCGCTGTTTACCTTGAAGAATATCCGAGAGTGTCACAAAAAGAACTCGGCCATTTGTTGCAAATGGACGTAAGCTACCTCGTGACCATCCTCACCGATCCTAAACAAGTCAGCTATCTAATACGCAAGATAGCTTCTGAAGATTGACGGAGAGGGGGACGTTTGACCCGGTCAAATAGCGATAACGGTACCGTTCTTGAAATATCGATAGTATGTAGAAAAACTAAAGGTTGTAAAGAAACGGAGTTTTATCTCTTTAGCTATTGCCTGGGTGCCACATCATCTGTATCTTTTACTTCAGACGAAATGAGTGCCACCCTCTTGCATTATGAGGATGATTAAGAAAGGGGGGCGTAGTGGACTGTACACCCTCCATGGCGACGAGGCCGATCTTCGTGGCAACAAGCTCAATGTTTATAGCGTCCCGAGTTTTGCCATAATCGTCGTAAAGGGTATCCCAAATTTGAGCATGGGTATGTGCTCGCAAACAGTAGAGGAAGATTTGACATGACGAAAGAGTTGGGTACCAGAGAGCGAGCTTCACCCACTATGTGGGTGAAGCGGGCAAAGTGGACAGCATATGTGGCATGTGGTTGGGCATTTCTGTTTGCAGCCTTAAGCTTTTTCTGGGCTGCTGGGGGTAGAACAGGTCTTCATCCCCTTGAACAGCAAGCTACGTCCAACCGTACTACATGGATTGCCATCAACCTGATTGCTGGTGCCCTGAAAGTTATCATCGGGTTAGTGGCTCTAGCGCTTGTTAGATCCCAGGGGCGAAGCACGTATCGAAGACTCCTGTTCGTAGCCGCCTGGGCTCTAGGTGTGGGAATGATCCTCTATGGTGGCCTTGGCCTGGTCTCAGACGTGCTTCATGTTACAGGTATCATCAGTAGTGGCCCCGAGACTAGGAGATGGTTCTTCTGGTACCTCGTGCTCTGGGATCCATGGTGGGTGCTAGGAGGAGTCCTGTACATGGCAACTGCTTGGCTAACACGACGGCGTGATGCTGAGATTGGTGCCGATCGTAGCACCTCAGACAAAGCGGCGAATGAAGGCACAGAGCTCTCGAAAAGAAACCCGGTATGATTGTACCGGAAGTAGGAAATGGGAAGACATGTAGCTCTTATGGCTGCCACCTAACAAATCAATAGCCAGGCAAGATAGCGTCAAAATATGCAAAAAGCGTGCGCTTGTGAAATTTGGTGGCGCAAACATGGATAGAAAAGGGGGATGTAGTTTCCCAAGCATCCTAAGATTCAAGCGATATGTAAAGAGAGCTTCGTGGGAAACTACATCCCCTTGGACTAGCAGATGTTCACTAAATCAATAATGCCCTCAGGGGTATATTAGAACGAGCGGAGGTTATCCTCTACCTATGGAGGTGCTGTCTTTGGTAAGGTCAACCCGACGTTTACTACTGTTAGCGGCTGTTGTATCCAGTGCATATGCGTTCGTTGTTCGCCCGTGGCATCTGCGCTGGGGGGCAACAAATAAAGAAATTACAAAGCCGCTACCTGGGGATGAGATCTTACCTAGCCCAAAGCTTCAAGCCACCCACGCAATTACTATTAACGCCCCATCTGATAAGGTTTGGCCATGGTTAGTACAGATTGGGCACGGTCGCGGTGGATTTTACAGCTATGACTGGATTGAGAACCTGGTGGGTCTTAATATCCATAGCGCCGATAAAATTTTAGATGAGTTCCAGCATCTTAAGGTCGGTGATACCGTGCCGCTTGCTCCAAGCGGTTTTGGTCCACCGGTCGTTGCCATCGAGCCCGGTAAATACCTTGCCCTTGGCGGTACGATGGAGCCAAAACCAGGAAGCTATTTTAGTAGCAGCTGGGGATTTTCTCTGGAGGACCTCGGTGGCAATGTGACGAGGCTCGTCGAAAGGTTCCGGCTTGACTGGAGCCCCAGTCTTGCAAACGAGCTATTTTACCGGTCCGTCCTTGAGCCTGGCAGCTTCATGATGGAGCGAAAGATGCTCTTAGGCATTAAGAAACGCGCTGAATCTCGACACCCGCCAAGGAGGCTACAAGTCATGAATGCCAGCGGGTCATCTAAAAGGTCACCTCTAACATTCTTTGTATTGGTTTTCGCTCTTTCCATCCCAGTTTGGCTGGTTATTGGCGGAAGGCCGCTCCCTGGGCCGATAAATCTTCCTGTGAGTTCCCTTTGGAACACCTTTGTCCCGCTCGTAGCGGCCTCAATCCTTGTTTACCGAGAAGAGAAATTTGCTGGCATAAAGAGGCTATTGAAGAGAGCCTTCGATTATAAGAGCATCAAGCCAAAGATCTGGTATGTGCCCATCATTTTCTTGATGCCTCTTATCTATTTGCTGTCGTATGGGGTAATGCGCCTGATCGGTCGACCACTCCCCGCGGAATGGCAGATTTCATTTCTGGCGATACCGCTCCTTTTCGTTGCGTTCTTTATCGGCGCTGCCGGTGAAGAGCTGGGCTGGATGGGATATGCCATTGATCCCATGCAAGATCGGTGGAGCGCACTAACAGCCAGCCTCATTCTGGGGTTGGTGTGGGCGATATGGCATGTTGTGCCGAACATTCAACTGGGCCGCACTCTAACATCGATAGCATGGTGGAGTCTCGCTACAGTTGGTA
>DASQQM010000074.1:0-3832 GCA_035643475.1 Anaerolineae bacterium
TTATGAGGATGATGCACACTGCGTATGCTTAGCTACTTTAATACAAGGCACCAACGTATCGGCCATGTATTTCATGGGCGCTACAAAGCAATCCTGTGCGACGCCGATGCGTATCTAGTAGAGCTTGTGCGCTTATATCCATCTCAACCCAGTTCGAGCAGGGCTCACTGTAGCGCCACAAAGCTATCGGTGGAGCAGCCACAAAGACTACCTCGGCGACTTGTGCGAGAGCAGTGTTGATACGAAACACATTCCCCCGCAGTTTGGCCGCACGCATATAAAAGCAAAGCAGCGTTTTAACAAATTTGTGCTTGGGCGGCTCCATCAGGAAGAAGGGAAGACTTCTATTTAACTACTGATCAGCGCTTTTTAGGCGATGATGAGTGTATCGAAGCCATTAAGGATACGATTGGTGAATTTGCTATGCAAAAGGCAATGCGTGGTGTATCTGGTAGCGCTGACCTTAAGGGACTACTCTTATTAGTTGCCGGATACGTTGACATTAGCAAGTCAGATATCCGCGGTCCCACTCAGCAAAGAACCGCAACATTTGCGCGACATATCTTTATATATTTAGCACAAGAAGTTTTTGAATTTACCAACAAGGAGATCGCCGCATATCTCAGAAGAGATGCTTCGTGTATAAGTCATGCCATACGAAAGGTAAGAGTGCCTACTAGCAGATGAGCATGTTAAGGTGATGGTTGATGAGCTTTCCAGGCAATGTATTACATGAGCTTTTATCTTTCAATCTTTCAAGAACGGCACTGCTGCCTAGATTGCTTCTATTGATCAATACTTGAAATCGGCAACTGCCCTCGGCTTCATAGCTTCATGAACCTAACGAAAAGGCTCACCGGGAGCCGATTGTTAGCTGTAGATTTTCTTTTCGATCTCTTTCACGCCATCCTTTGGCGGACCATAGCGCAGCTTTACGGAAGCACCTTTCATGAAGTCTGACGTTTCCAACACTGGACGGATTGTCTCGAAAAGCCTGTCCGCGTTTGGACCATACATGTACAAGTAGCCGTCACTCCCATCCTGTGCTACCTCGTTGCCATCGAACTCCCCGACTCCTGCCTCGTTGATTGCCGCCTCAAGTCTGTCCTCAAGATCGAAGATGGGCTGAAGGTCCGTTTTCCCATACGCGAAATGCACGATTACCGCATGTTCTGGGTTTTTTGGAACGTCTGCTTGCTTCTTCTGAAATAACTTTAAGAGTTTACCCATTTGTTCCTCCAGTTAATGATGGCGCTCAGCGGCGCGGCTTGTCTGCGTCTGCTGGAGCGCGTGGTTCGGTGTTTTTTCTTAGGCGCACTCGAAATCCGCAACATCTAGCATCTGGGAGCATTGGGGACACTTGCCGACGAGACTGAACCAGGTGAACAAGTCTTGCTCCCGTCCAGCGAATTCTGGGGAATCGCTGTCGAACAAGTCGTCCGGGTACTCGAACCGCACGAAGATATCGAATGGTTGCCGCCCACAATTCGCGCACTCGTACGCGACGCGATCACCCTTAGCCCGGACAGTTGCCGCACCGTTTCCCAATTCTGCATCGTATCCGTGAACGTCAGTGTCCAGCAAGTCGGTCTCTTTTCCGCATACTGCGCATTCCAGGACGAGCGGGCTGAGGAAGACAACGGCGTTGTGGAAGTCTGGGTTGGTCCACCGATAGCCGTGGACGTAATGCCGACTACCGCCGCACTCGCAAAACAACGCGAAAATTGGGTTGAAGTGTTCCGGGGCGTGGATTGTGACTCCAGCAGGCACGTCGGTCTTAATCTGAGATATCGAAACGTGGCCGTCGAATTCGGCCAATGGCAACTCTGTGGGCCGGACAATGAACCCCGCGATGCAACGCGGCGGATTGTTTCGGAAGTAGCTTGCCTGATCCATACATGTTTCCCCGCTTCGCCGAACACCTGAATTAAGCCGAGCCGCGAAGCGGCTTCGGCTTGAATGAATTGTTAGGTGGCAGCCAGCACACCGCCGAAATAGCGACGGGTTTTGGAGCTGAGCAGTGCCCACAGATTGATTGCGATCTCAAGGCCACTACGCACGACAGTGGCGAGTAGCTTGTTTGCGGGAACGATACTGTCTTGTGCTTGACCAAGGATGTAGGCGTTTTGAAGCAAGATGCTCCCGTAAAACACCAACGCCGCAATTAGCATAAGTTGGCGCCCCCGGGGCCTGCCCATCAAGGCGAGCACTGACGACACAACTAGGAGGCCGGCTATAAAGGCGGCTAGAACAGCAGTGCCACTCCCAAGCTGAACAGCATCAGCGACGAGCGAAGATGTTAAGACGAACACAAGCGCGGCCAGACTTGTAAGGCCTACCAAGATGTTCATTAACGCAGCGACCCAGAGCCGCTTTGGCCGCTTGAGCTGTAGTTCTGTCACCTCTGCCCCCTAACATTGATTATACTGATCCATATAATACTCCAAACTAATTGCTTGTATCAATATAAGGCGCCTGCAATAATACCTTACCTACAGCAACAATCGGTGCTAGAAGCATCTGTTTACTCGAATGGCTCTTTTATCGTGGTGTCTTATACGGATCGGCATAAAGTTCTCCTTGCAACCGTCTTTATAGCCTTAAAGCAAGTCCTGGGCCGTTCGAATACCAAAACTACCCTTCCCGTATAAGAAAAGATTAAACCAGTGCTTATAAACCAGCAGTAGCATTTCATGGGAATTTAGAAAACTCTTGAGCATCATTCGAAGGCTTTCATGATGTAGGGGTGTTAATTAACGGTGGGGGTCAGTTTTGTGGCGAGGGGGACATAGTTCAGCACCTGCAATAGCGCATATAACCATTAGCACATCAGTGCAAACTGTTGACAGCTCTTCTACCTACCGCTTAAGATGTACCCATGCCACGGCTCCGACGCCTTGATATCCCCGGTTTGCTATATCATGGGCGAAGGGGACGCTGTTCACATTCGCAACATGCTTTCTGGGCATTTTACAATTTTGCGTTTGTGAAAAACGTCCCCTGGACCACTGGACCACGATAAATTGTGCTTACTATTTTTTTTGTTTAATTCTCAGGCGGTTCGGATATAACCGTACTTACATAGAAATTCCATAAAGAGGAGGATAAACAATGGAAGGGACAGAAAAAACTTTATACGATCGCCTTGGTGGTGTCTTCGCAATTGCTGCGGTGGTGAACGATTTCAGCGACAACATTTTGGAAAACCCTTTGGTTGGCAAAGAGTCACCAAACCCCGCCCTGAGGGATTGGTCCAACAACCAGTTAGGCAGGTTGCCGGGTCTTAAGTTCATGCGGACTCTGTGGGTATGCGACGTGGCAGG
The DNA here is from genome assembly GCA_035643475.1 of Anaerolineae bacterium. Taxonomy (GTDB): domain Bacteria; phylum Actinomycetota; class Aquicultoria; order Aquicultorales; family Aquicultoraceae; genus DASQQM01. The sequence goes on from DASQQM010000074.1 coordinate 3,324, forward strand.
CGGACCACAGAAATTCGTAGCCACTAGGCCAGGGCATACCCCATTGGGCTTAGAGAATGCCCATCGGAAGTTTCGCATCTCACCTGAGGAATTCGACGCAGTTGCGGGAGAGCTCGCGAGAAGTCTCGATCGCTTCGGTGTGCCCGAAGCGGAAAAGAACGAGGTCCTAAGCGCTTTTGCAGCACATAAGGACGAGGTAACTGAAGGATTCAGGGAAGCCGCGGCGTAACGCTCGAAGCGCATAAGGCTGCTGACAAAGAGCATTGTCATTGCGGGTGACCGCAGGGAGCGCGCCTATCTCACGGTGCAGTGACTCGATAGCCATTCATAATATGAGATTGCTTCGCCGTTTCACTCCTCGCAATAGGAACGGTGTCGTTCTTGAAAGATCGAACTGTTGCCAAAGGCATATAAGTTCCTAGCCAACTGAAAGAGCTAGAAACAAAGGCACTAGACCCACCTTGCAAAAGCCAGCTGCCTGCCCGGCTTGTCTATGTTTGCCTCCGTAT
>DASQQM010000075.1:0-5633 GCA_035643475.1 Anaerolineae bacterium
ACCAGAGTATGGTGGCATAACAGATAAGCGCAAGCAAGCTCTCGTACCGGTTGGACCTGCCAATTAAACTTGCAAGCGGATTGGTGGAGAGCAATGCTGTCACTCCGGCCACCACCAGTACAGCTCCGACCGGAAGTAGCACCGAACCAATGGGTATATCAATGCTTCCCGAGGTGAACCACTTTTTAACCTGAAGGTAGATGAGAAACAATGTGATTAGATAGAGCGTAGTAACCTTGGGCAGCCCGAAATAATCGATGTTCAGTGGAGAAAAAGCGAGCAAAACGGCAACCGGTGTGGCGACAGTGCCCCATCCCAGAAGGTCGTCCAGCTCTGTTATTAGCTTGTCTTTGTCCATACACCAATATTACCGGATGGCAACACCAAAAAGCGAGAGCCCCTGGCTTGGCCAGGGGCTCATCAACTATCACCTATGTATCATAAAAAGCGCTGTGTTACCTGATCTTTCTCAGCCGTGCAACTCGCTCCGCGATAGGCGGGTGGGTGCTAAACAAGCCCGCCAGGCTCCTACCGGAGAGCGGGTTGACGATAAACATATGCGACGTTGCCGGACTGACATCCATTGGGACCAGCTGCGCTCCCCTCTCGAGCTTAAGCAGTGCATTTACTAACCCATCTGGTCGACCAGCGATCCTTGCACCCTCAGCATCGGCACCATACTCCCTCGAGCGCGATATCGCCAACTGGACCAGCAACGCCGCGATCGGCATCACTATTATCGCTATAAGCGCACCAGCCATGCCAAGCGGGTTGTCATCATCGTCCCCTCCGCCGAATATGAGGCCCCACCGGGCAATACTGGCGATTGCGCTTATAGCGCCCGCCATCATCGCGGCCATCGAGCCGACGAGGATATCCCTGTTCTTAACATGCGCGAGCTCATGTGCCAGCACACCTTCAATCTCATCCCTCGATAGCTGGTTCATGAGGCCATCGGTCACCGACACAACCGCATGATTGGGATTACGTCCCGTTGCAAAGGCGTTCGGCTGGGGTGATGGTGTCCTGTATATGCGCGGCATCGGCAGGCCGGCCCTCAGCGACAGGTTTCTCACAATCGAGTAAAGCTCGGGGGCCTCATGCTCGCTGACGGGCTTTGAGCCGGTCATTCTTGTTGCGATCTTATCGCTCCACCAGTAGCCGGCAAAATTCATCGCTATCGAGAAGATAAGCATGATTATCATGCCATTAGGCCCCAGGAGGAGCTTTCCAGTCATCACAAGAAGAACCGTTAATGCCCCCATCAGAAGCCAGGTTCTCATATTGCTCATTTTTAACCTCCATCTAAAGATATATAGATTCTATACCTGCTGCGACAGCATCTGCAATAGTTCTACTATTGCCAGCACCTTCAACATTAGTAAGCCCGCCTGGTTTCTCACCACATTGATGTGCGGGTTCGGTATACCTTCAAGCCGCACACCGATGCTGTTGAGCTGGTGTAACGCCTCATCGATTGCCAACGATGCATGTGTCATGCACAGATTAACCTCTGCGCGTTCCGTCGATAGCTCACCCCTCATCGCCTCCTGGATTTCGGCGAGCGACAGGCGGTTTTTCTTGCACTTGTTAATGAATTCGATCTTTTCGAGCGCTTCTTGTGAGTAGAGCCTATAGCTCCCACCAGTTCTCTTAGCGGGCTCAATCAGCCCCAATCGGGTATAATGATCGATCGCCGATTTGTTGATACCAGCGAGCTTTGCCAGTTCCCCTATCCGGTACAACTTTCCTACCCCAACCAGAAACACCCCTTTATCGTACTACTAGTTCGAGCGTAGCAAAGTGAAAAGTAAAAAGCAATGCTTGATGGTTGGTGATAGAGTGAAGCAAAACATATACTGCCATTGTGACCAGGAGCAATATGCGTTATAGTGGAAAAGTTATGCTTAGTGTGGAGGTTGTATGAAGGTAGGAATTATTGGCCTTTCAAAGGCCGGGAAAACGACGGTTTTTAACGCTATAACTGGCGCGTCCGCCCAGACAGGCACCTACGGAGTGCAGAAGGCAAATCTTGCCGTTATAAAAGTGCCTGATAACCGCATTGAGTACCTGGCCGGGATATTCCGGCCGAAAAAAACGACGTTTGCGGAGATCGCGTTCGTCGATGTACCAAGCGAGGGTAATGGCCAATCGGGCTCTCTCGGCGGCACCCAGGTGATCGACTCGATAAAGGGGGTCGATACGCTGGCGGTAGTGGTGCGCGCCTTTATTGACGAGGCCGCCCACGCAAATGGGGCGCCCGATCCCCTGGCGGAGTTTCAGCAGGTCGAATCGGAGCTCATCGTGCTCGACCTTATCGTGCTCGAAAAAAAGCTCGAGCGACTAGAGAAGGAGCGAAAGAGGGGAACTGAATACGAGCTGATTAAAAATTGCAAAGAGTGGCTGGACGCAGAGCGGCCGCTTAGGCTGCTCAAGCTCGATGCTGCTGAGGCCAAGATGCTGAGTGGCTTTCAGCTGCTGAGTCTAAAGCCTCTTCTCGTACTGGCAAACACAGGCGATGCCATGAGCGCAGATATAGCGGGCCTCAAAGGGTACGCTGAGGAGCATGATATCCCAGTTATCGACTTCTGCGGGGCTATCGAGATGGAGATCGCCGCAATGGACAGCGCGGAGCAGGCCGAGTTTCTGGAGGGCCTGGGAATCGCCGAGCCAGCGCGGAGCAAGTTCATTCGCGCAGCATACACCTTATCGGATCTAATATCGTTTCTTACTATTGGTGAGGATGAGGTCAGAGCCTGGACGACAAAGAAAGGGGCCCTCGCCCCGCAGGCCGGTGGAAAGATCCACTCCGATATCGAGCGTGGCTTCATCCGTGCAGAGGTCGTCTCCTTCGAGGACTTCTCCGAGCATGGCAGCCTCGCCCGGGCTCGCGATGCCGGCAAGGTCCGCCTTGAAGGAAAGCAGTACGTTGTAAATGATGGCGACATAATAAATTTTAGATTTAACGTGTAAGTGAGTACAGTCTTATAGGGTAGCAATCCACTAAATGTGGTTAAGGAGAAAGACTACGTGTCGGATTTATCGTTAATAATAGTAATGATCGTCGTATATATCGTGCTTAATAAGTGGCTGCTACCAAAGATGGGAGTGCCAACCTGAATGAGCATGCCAACAGATCCGGACCGTGAATCCGGTTGCGGCAAAGATGCCGATCGCGAGGCGCCCAAAGCTCACTAGGTAGTGTGCCAACGGATTATATTATAAAGGCATATCACTAGAATATACTAAAAGCGGGGCTGCATCTAGCCCCGCTTTTATCTCCAAGCGTATACTGGTTCCGGTTGTAGGTAATTAGTTTTGCGCTACCGAGCTGAAGGCGTTGATGCGCGGTATATGGTACTTCGAGTAGATGTTGCCCGCAGTGGTCCTATCTGCTGTGCTCTCAATGCGGCTGCGAACACTCGAGTTACTTGTGCCATACCCCGTTGCCCACACAAGACCGGCCAAGCCAGCGACATGTGGGGTCGCCATCGATGTCCCGTCGAGGGACCCATAGTTGGTGCCAAAGTGATTCGAGTGGTTGGGTAGGGTTGAGTAGATTCTGCCTTCACCCCATCTATGCTTGGGGTATAATAAGCATAAAATAATCCCCTACTAACGAGGTAAAACAATGCGGCATCGGAAAAAGCTTCTCCTGATAATAGCGCTGGCGCCGGTATTACTTACCATTCTTCTGGGCGCCGCATGGTTTCTGTGGCCCGGGCGGGACTCACCCCAAGCGTTCTCGTCATCGGGCGGACAGGCATTCGCCGAAAAGGTGGTGATTGATGTGCCATTCTTCCTGCAAAATGATGATCGATGGGCCGAGGAGGAGATCGGTGATAGCGGGTGCCGCATGGGGAGCGAGGGGTGCGTCATCACTTCCGTTGCCATGCTCATTAATTACTATGGGATCGACACCGATCCTAAAAGGTTGAACAAGTATCTATCGCAGAACGGGGGATATACAGAAGAAGGGCGGATATATTGGAATAAGGTATGCGAATTTTCTAACGGCAAGGTTAAACTCACATATGTCGGCCCGGGATCGTATGACATCATCGATGAGCATATAAGGAGTGGGAACCCGGTTATAGTTAAAATATATATTTATAAAGTGATTCCCCACTGGGTACTTATCGTGGGGAAGGAGGGGCAGGAGTACTTTATTAATGACCCCGCGGCAGCGGATAAGAAGGTACGGAAGCTATCCGATTATGACAGCGATATATATGCAGTTAGGATATATGAGAAGAAGGAACAGTAATTCAATCTACTTTCTACTCTCTAGAAAAAGCCCTTAAAGGGCTTTTTCTAGGCAGCTGGCCTCCCCATCTCCTCGAGGTGGAGTCGCCTCACTATCGCCCTATTTACATCCGTTTCGGTCAATAAGCCCACTAGTTGATCGTCCTGCATAACGAGTATTCGCCCTTCCGCTATGGTGCTAAGCTTAGGCAGGATATTGAAGACCTCCGCATCAGGTCGCGTTACGATATCGGGGGAGAGCGGGCGCATCACATTCCCAACACTCGTATACGCCCATTGTGACCTTGGCAGGTTTTCAAGACTTTTAAGGGTGATCATCCCCCTGACGTTACCGTTTTCAACCACTGGATAGGCAACCCAATTGCGCCTCATGAAGTGCCTTTCGACCATCTCCTGGATGCTGATACCAGGTTCCACGGTCTCCGGGTTCTCCGTCATGATCTCGCCCACCTTCACGCCCTCAAGGGCCTCGTGGTATATAACCTGGATACGCTCGGCCTCTGCAGCCCGAAGCAAAAACCATCCTAAGAGCACGAACCACACAAGGCTAATAAGGCCACCGAAAAGCGGACCGACTATGCCAGCAAATATCATTAAATATGCGATCCCCTTGCCAACCCCCGCAGCAATATTGGTTGAACGCACTAGGTTGCCGGTAAAGTACCAGATCGCTGATCGAAAAACCCTGCCGCCATCAAGGGGAAAACCAGGGAGAAGATTAAACACCCCGAGAAAAATGTTTATATAGCCGAGCCAAAACGCCGGGGCAACCACAAGAGGACCGAGGCCAGCCTGGTTGCCGGCAACCGAGATTCCCAGGAAAGCCCCGCCTAAAACTATACTGCTCAATGGTCCAGCAATAGCTACTTTGAATTCAACGCCGGGGGTGCGGGGCTCCTCCGCTATCTGGGAGACGCCGCCGAAAATTATCAGCCGTATCCCTCTGATATCGATACCATTCCTTTTTGCAATTATCGAATGTACCATCTCATGAAAGAGGACCGATGAGAAGAAAAGAACTGATGTAATACCGCCTATTATAATATAGGCGGTGGTGCTTAACCCTGGCACCAGTTGCGGGAAGAGAGAGAACGATAGTACAAACGTTATAATCGCAAAGATTATAAACCAGCTATAATCCAAGGTTATTTCAATACCAAAAATCTTGCCGAGTCGTATGCCGCCATTCATAATAAACACTCTCCAATTTTATATGGGGCTACTTCGTGTTTACCCATAGATTTCAATACGAAACCGTCTGTTACTGCGTGTATTGCCTACTACTTGGTGTAATGGCTCTCTTGATGCCGCTGAGCATTGCTATCGTCGCCTGGCAATAATCAGCCTACCGTCTAAGTCGGCAGATC
>DASQQM010000076.1:0-2413 GCA_035643475.1 Anaerolineae bacterium
CCGTATATGCCTGGTCGTAAGGAAGATGTGGAGCACACTGGGCCAGAGAACTTCGAAAAATATATGCGACGGGCACTCGAGCTTGCGGAAATGGGTCGTGGGACAACAAATCCCAATCCTATGGTCGGCGCGGTAATCCTAAAAGGGGACCGGGTAGTTGGCGAGGGCTATCATAAAAGAGCTGGAGAGCCCCATGCAGAGATATATGCACTCAGAAATGCGAGCGAAGATGTGGCAGGGGCGACGATGATCGTTTCGCTTGAGCCATGCAACCACTTTGGAAGGACGCCCCCGTGCACTGAAGCGATCATTAATGCGGGCATAAAAAAGGTTGTGATCGGGATGATCGATCCCAACTCAAAATGTACAGGGGACGGCATAAAGCGCCTGATAGATGCCGGTATTGAGGTTGACTATGGGCTTCTTGCTGATGAGGTCGCAAGGCAAAACGAGGTATTCATAAAATACATAACCACCGGGCGACCGTTTATAACGGTAAAAGCGGCGATTAGCCTGGATGGAAAAATTGCCGAAGCACCCGAAACTTCTACCCCTATTACCGGGGAGGAAGCTAAAAAACGGGTCCATGAGCTAAGAAATGAGTATGATGCCATAATGGTTGGCATCGGAACCGTCCTTGCCGATGATCCCCTGCTTACAACGCGGCTAGAAAGGGATGACGTTAAAAACCCAACCCGCATTGTTGTCGATTCCAGGGCGAGGCTTCCGCTGAGCAGCAGGGTCTCCAGCACCACACGCGATGTCAGGACGATCGTTGCCGCAACATCGCTCGCGTCACCCAGTAATATCGATGGTTTAAGGGCAAAGGGGATGGAGGTGCTCAAACTTGGGTCTCGGAATGGATCGGTCGATATCAATTTGCTCCTTGAGGAACTCGGGAGACTCGAGGTATCGAGTGTTATCGTCGAGGGCGGGGGCAACCTCATCGCCTCGTTTGTTAGGGCCAATCTTGTAGATAAGTACTTGATTTTTATTGCGCCGAAGCTTATTGGCGAACGCGGCGTGGATTTCATTGGAGGGAAGTTAAAATCGATAGAAGAGGTACGCATTGAGCGTGTTGAGCGCGTTGGCGAGGACCTGCTCATCGAGGCGTATCCAAGGTAATAGAAGGGTCCATGGTCTGGGGACCAGGGTTCAGGCAAGAATTAGCTGAAAGCTGAAAGCTGATGGCTGACCGCTGATAGCTAATACAGAGGAACGAGGGAAGAGAAGTGTTTACAGGAATAATTGAAGAACTCGGTGCTGTACAATCCATACGGCGTGGTGGGGACCAGTTTACACTGGAGATAATGGCCCCAAAGCTTGCTCCGAGTCTTGAAATAGGCGATTCAATCGCTGTAAATGGGATCTGTCTGACGGTTACAACAAAAACAGGCAGTAGCTTTACTGTTGATGTTATGCCGGAGACCGTCGCCAAGACGGATTTAAATGAGCTTAAAATGGGCGAGATGGTTAACCTCGAAAGGGCGATGACCCTATCGGGTCGGCTCGGTGGGCATTTAGTTGCTGGGCACGTGGATGGTGTTGGAGTGATAAAATCCAAGGTGAGTCAGAAGAATGCGCTTATAATAAAAATCGATACCCCAGCAACGGTAACTCGCTATCTGATTGAGAGAGGCTCGATTGCGATCGATGGGATAAGCCTGACGGTTATCGATTACGGTGATGCTCACGTAACGGTATCTATCATCCCACATACGGCCAAAGTCACGACCCTCGGTTTCAAGGGATCCGGCGATAGGGTTAATTTAGAGGCCGATGTAATCGGAAAGTACGTGGAAAAGTTTGTTGGCAACCGGCAGGGACAAAACACGGGGCTTACCATCGATAAGCTACGTGAATATGGATTTGCCTAAGAGCCATCGATAGCCAATAAATAGGAAAGGTGAATGGAGCATGTTGGATAGTATTGAGGAAGCTTTGCAAGATCTGCGAGAGGGAAAGATCATTATCGTTGTCGACGATGAGGATCGAGAGAACGAAGGCGATTTCGTAGTGGCCGCCGAGAAGGTTACGCCTGAGGCCATAAACTTCATGGCAAAAAATGGTCGTGGGCTTATCTGTATGCCATGCACACCCGAGAGGCTCGATGCCTTAAAGATACCTGCAATGGTGCATGACAATACATCCGAACAGGGTACGGCATTTACCGTTTCTATCGGTGCTAAGGGTAAGATTACCACCGGAATTTCGGCGAGGGATAGAGCAGTAACTGTGCAGACTGTTATTGATCCAAACAGCAAGCCTGAGGATATCTCGAGGCCAGGCCACGTTTTTCCACTTAGGGCAAAGAGAGGCGGCGTTCTAGAGAGGGCAGGTCACACGGAGGCATCCGTTGATCTTGCGAAGCTTGCAGGACTATTTCCGGCTGGCGTCATCTGCGAAATAATGA
>DASQQM010000077.1:0-4195 GCA_035643475.1 Anaerolineae bacterium
AAGAAGTCAAGTTACGTTGCTGCCATCATCATAAACATCGTTTTGCTTCTCATCTTTAACAATCTACTGAACTGGCATGTGCCTTTTATAACCAGGTCTTTTTTGATTCCTCTCCGGATTTTGAACATATCAATAACCGCAACCATAATAGCGAACCTCGTTTTCCTAGTATACGATCCGGCCTGGTTTTTGGCGCTTACCCGCACAGTCTTAAATATTATTGGTCTTGTCTTCGTTTACACTCTTTTCATCGTTTTTCCTTTCGATTTTTCTTCCCTTACGAGCGAAGGCTTGATCGTTACCCTCGTAAAGATTGTCTTGATTATCGGAATATTTGGTACGGCAGTCGCCGTAATCATCGAGTTCTCCCGGTTTGTTAGGGCTCTTGCGAGAATTTGATAGCTCTGCTGGATCGCTGGCTGCTACTTTCTGATTACTGCCATTGCAGCTAATAAGTGGATTATATTGCTGCGCGTAACTACCTTTAGTATGTTTTAGTAGAGGTCAAGTAGATGAGGGGCATTAAAGTCGTATGCACAGGTTAAGCTGGAGGAGTGACCGAGATGGAAGAGCGTGAACGTTTAGTGGCTCCTTGCGGTATAGATTGCGGTCTATGCAAGCGGTACCTTGCAACAATAAGGGGTGTAGCCAAAGAGATGGGGTTGCCCCGGTGCATAGGATGTAGGCCGAGAAATAAGCAGTGCAAATTCATCAAAGGGAGCTGCTCGCTTCTTAAAGAAAATAAAGTTAGCTTTTGTTTTGAATGCGAGGCTTTTCCCTGTGCAAGGCTTAAAACGCTGAACCGCCGGTACGAGACGAGATATAATTACAGCTTAGTTAACAATCTCTCGGAGATAAGAAGGATCGGCTTAGGTAACTGGGTAGAGCTGGAAAGAGAGAGGTGGAGATGCCCTGAGTGCGGTGGGGTGATCTCCATACATGATGTAAGATGTTATGATTGCGGTCACCAAGACGGTTAAACTTCTCCGAACAGCTTGATTGCGCTTTTCTCATGCCTAGCTAGGTTGGTAACTAGCTCTGAGGCCTCGTTTAAGTATCTCTGATCCCTTGTCAAGCCCGCCGTATTGATTGTGATATAGAGGCCCTGATGAAAAGTAGATGCTGAGGCTCAGGGTAAAACGGAAAATGGTTGCATAGGCCCCATCTTTGAAATTGCGTCGCCGTTTATCTGGTTAGAGGTGAGGTAACGGCCTCATAAAGGCCGTTACCCTAGTTCATGTCCCTATGCCACTATGTACCGCTTGAACTCTAAAAGAGTATAGGCCTACGCAACCTTCTTTTTCTTGAACTCTGCAAACTCCTCCTCACTAATGATGCCCCTATCACGAAGTAGCGCCATCTGCTCGATCTCAGCGGCAGTTGTCGTTGGGGCCAGCTCCATCCTACGTATGGTCTCAGGGAGCCGTCGCACCTCAAAGGAGAGCGCGATCTCCGTGATACCGATAACGATCGCCCAGACCCCGACCACGGTGATCGCTACCGCCAGAGTCAGTGCCGGCCGGAACAGCGCAAAGAATCCTAAGATTACCGCAAGGGAACCCGCCAGCGTTGAGAGCCACCAGTAGGAAGCGGTAGCGCGATTAGATACCGAGCTGACAATGGTAGTTGTTCCCCATGCGATAAGCAAGATCCCAACAAAGAGTGCAAGTGTAAGTAGTGTGAATCCGGCAAACGCGGGGAAGGCGATGATGCCGATACCAACCAGGGCGGTTAAGATGCCCATCCCGATGTTCCAGGAACGCGTGCTTCCGGTATGCGGTGGAGAGAGTGCCTGGGCGATCCCTCTTAGAATAAGGAATGCACCGATAAAGATTGAAAGGCTAGAAAGCGTCCAGGGGATGCTTAAGATAAGAGTACCGGCAATAACCGAGAGTATCCCGCTTACCAGCACGATCCACCAGTTTCTGCTAAACTGCTCAGCCCTGCTCTCTTTCATTGGCTGCACGCTAGCCTGTGGATATGTAGCCACTTTAAGTCCCTCCTTTACCTTTACAGTGGTGTTGCCACACTGCACTTGTTTGCAGGCTTTGCGAGCCAGCATGTGACATCACTTTCTTGATTCCCACGAATTGAGAAAATAAGTAAGAAAATGACGAAAAAAGCTCTTTTTTCATCTCGTCCTCTCGCTCGTTGAAATACCTGCTAGCGGTCTATGTGGCGAGATCAGCTCGAAGATGGGCGCTCTAGAGAAGCGTCTAGAATTGGTCACCTATGGGTACTGAGCTGTATTGTGACGCTTGCCACTATCGGGTACGGCGATTTTACGCCAAAGACTAGTCTTGGCAAGCTTTTACCACATTCTACATAGTTATCGGGATGGGTGCCTTTTTAGCTTTTAACGTGTGATGCGAATTAGTTTTCAAATAGCCAGGCTATAGATTTGCATTAGCTAAACAAACCGATTTTGCCATTTGAATACGTCCTGGTAGAGAGCCGTGTTATTGTAATTCACATCAGACGTTTTTATTAATGCAGTAGTCACAGAGATAGCGAAGGGTCGTGAGGAGAAAAAGCACCAGGAATTGTGGATGAGCAGGAATACGCCGGGGCTTGCCGGTAGATTATAGAGGCAAAAAGAAGGCCTCGAGGTTGTTTTCTTCGGGGCCTTCTGGTTTCTCAACGCTTTATATTTTATCCGTTAAGCTGCCTTCATAACCGGCGTATCGGGATCTGCTGTGCCGCCCTTTGGCACCTCAAACTGGAGTCCCTCCGTGTAGAAGGCTGGCTGTTTCTGCATGAAGGCCATGGCCTGATTGCCGTATTCATGCCGCGCCTGCTCTACGGTAGCCTTCCCTGTAACAATATCATTTGCGAGGTTAAGGGCGAGCGTGTTCATGGCCTCATGTTCACAGCGAGCAGACATCTCTCCCTTGGTTCTATCAAAAAGAATGCTGCCATCATACATCTCAAGATCATCTGCTTTCTCTGGGGGCACATGATAGTCGATAACGTTTTCTAGACTATCCTTGTGGGGCGTTGGCATTTGATGCGGCAGTTCTTCATTTCGTAGAATAGTTTTTTTCCATGGCCCATTGTTATACCAGATCATCATGTTAGCGCTTACCTCATCGGGCTCACCGTACTTGTCTATTAACTGTCTGGCTAACCTCCTGGGCTGATCCATCCAGTTGCTTATAATCCCATCTACCGATGGTTTTGGCATCACTTGTAATCACATCCTTTACATTTTTTCGGTGTACAATGAGATATGTACCCGGAAAATTTGTTTCTTGGGACGGCTCCTCGAATCTTTGAAGAATCTTTCGAGATTACTCGCTAAACCTTTGTCGGGCAGCAATAGTATAAGATACCTGCTAATCAGACGGTTTTCTAAAGGCTTGGCAATCTTACCCATACCTGATATACCGGGCTCTGGCTGATGCTGGCAACATCTGCGGCAATCTGAGATAATCCTCCCAGAAATTAAAGGGTGGAAATTCCGAAGGTGTTATTTTATGCTCGCCATCTACGTTCATATCCCGTTTTGTAAGCAAAAGTGCCGATATTGTGATTTTAACTCCTATGCCGGGCTGGGTTCGCTCCACCAGGCTTATACCGATGCGCTCTCAGCGGAGATCGCCCTCCGGGCCACTGATGTTGATGATACGCATGTCAGCAGCATCTACATAGGTGGCGGCACCCCAACGCTCGTTGATCCGGCCCATATCGATACCATCCTCAATGCAATCGGCAAGCACTTCTCGGTTTCACAGGATGCCGAAGTATCGATCGAGGCCAATCCCGAAACTATAACCATGGATCGGCTGGTAGCACTCAGGAAGGTCGGCGTAAATAGGCTAAGTATTGGCTTTCAATCGCTGGATGATGCGTTTCTGAAAATACTCGGCAGGAAGCATTCGGCACAGCAGGCTGTCGATTCGCTCAGAGCGGCGCGGGAGGCGGGTTTCAGTAACACAAATATCGACCTCATATTCGGCGTTCCCGGCCAATCAGTGGCAAGCTGGGCGCTCACCTTGGAGCAGGTCATAGCGCTGGCCCCGGATCATGTCTCCTGCTACGGCCTTACAATTGAGCCTGGCACGGCGCTTGAGCGTGATATTGCCAATGGACGAGTAGAAGCACCCGATGAGGATTTGCAGGCCGATATGTTTACGTATACCATAGAGTCTTTAAAGGAGTCCGGTTTTGAGCACTACGAGATATCGAATTATGC
>DASQQM010000078.1:0-2243 GCA_035643475.1 Anaerolineae bacterium
TAAAACCACCAATCTCCGCCAATTTTCTGCGAACGTGCTATTAACACAATTCTAATACCGATCGTCACATTTTGATAGGGCCTGCAACAGCACGGTGCCGTCATGCTATCTCCATATTGTGGCTCTGATTGCTCAGGCGTATAATCCGGTTTTATAAAAGGATTATAGTAGGTGATGACGTGACCGATACAACCGTACTACACCCTCAGGTTCTCGATAGGGTAGAACGCCTGGGGGAGGCTGATATAATCGTAGGCATCCCTAGCTTTAGAAACGCGAGTACGATATCCCATGTGGTTAAAACTGCTGCGTTTGGCATGGTGCAGTACTTTCCCGAACTCAAGCCAATCCTTGTAAACGCTGATGGCGGCTCTGAGGATCGCACACGAGATGTCGTGCTTGAAACACCGGTCCCATCGCAGGTCGAAAAGATAGTAACGCCCTATCGCGGCCCCGCTGGGAAAGGGAGCGCTTTCCAAACCATATTCGAGATCGCCGACCGGTTGCATGCGAAGGTCTGCATAGTCATCGATTCCGACCTCCGAAGCATCACTCCGGAATGGATACGGCTTCTCGGAGATCCCATTTACCGGTATAATTACGGCTTTGTCGCACCGCACTATCTCAGATATAAGTACGATGGTACGATCACCAATTCCATTGCCTATCCAATAACAAGGGCACTTTACGGCCAGAGGGTCCGCCAGCCAATAGGGGGTGATTTTGGGGTCAGCTGGGCGCTTGCAAAGATTTTTAGCCAGCAAAACATATGGGAGGATGAGAACGTCCACAAGTTCGGCATTGATATCTGGATGACCACGATGGCGATAAATGAAGGGTTTAGGGTATGTCAATCAACGATGGGCGTAAAGCTTCACGACCCGAAGGACCCAGGCGCCGATCTCGGGCCGATGTTCCGCGAGGTTGTGGGCACGATCTTTGAACTCATGCGCAAGTACGAGGCTAAATGGAAAGTAGTATATGGCAGCCAACCGACCGATACCTATGGCATGACATGGAAAGTCGAGCCAGAGCAGTTCGCGGTCGACCTCCACAGGCTCATCGATAACTTTAAAACCGGCTTTATTGCGAAGCAGGACCTTCTGAGGCAGGTTCTATCACCGGATGTGTTCAACGAGATGGAAGCGCTTATGCTTCCACCAGAAGACGTATTCAACTTGCCGCGTGACCTATGGGTGAGAGCGGTCTACGATTTTGCCGTGGCGTATAATTGGAGCGGCCTTAACCGCCGGGAGGTAATCGATGCACTGATGCCCCTTTACTTCGGACGTGTCGGTTCATTCGTCATTGAGACCGAGGTCATGAACAACCTTCAGGCAGAAGAGGAGGTTGAGGAGACGGCCGAGGAGTTCGAGCGCTTGAAATCTTACCTTGTTGATCGCTGGGAGACGGGAAAGTCGATGCATGGCAACGAATAAATTGTAGACCCCTTAGCTCACGAATTTACATGGATTTCACATTATCGAAATCTAGCTGTAATAAACCGGCACTAATCTAAGGATGGGCAATCTCATCGCCAGGAAAGGGGGTATCCGAGTGAGGGTCGGCATTTTAACCGCAGATTCTTCTCTTGCGGTTCAGTTACGGCACGACCTTACGCAACTCGGCTTTTCGACGATCGGGGAGGACGATGGTGGGGAAGCACCAGCTGTAATCCTTCTAGACTGCCGTTCCTCTGCTCCTGAACTGCTAAGCCGCTCTAAAGCATATAATAAGCCGATTATTGCTATTATCGAAGCCCGGGCTAGTAGGCCGGTTGATTTTCTTACAGAAGTCGCGGATGTGCTCTTTTACCCATGCTCAAAGGATGAGCTTTACGTACGTATAACGCTTGCAACCCATAAAAACAGACCTAATCACCCCTCTGAGGTTTTCGAGTGGCGTGACTTCAGGATCGATCTTACCGGTTACGAGGTATCGGTGGATGGCACGAAGCTCGACCTTACGTATAAGGAATTTGAACTTCTAAAGTGCCTGGCTTCCTCGCCAGGGCGGGTTTTTACCCGCAGCCAACTGCTGAAAATTGTGTGGGGCTACGATTACATCGAGGGGGCCAGGACGGTGGATGTTCATATTCGGCGATTGCGATCAAAGCTCGGCTCAAAATACGAATTCCTCATCGAAACGGTACGCCATGTTGGTTACCGCTTGACCTCTGAGGTCGCATCAAACAGGGATCAGAAGAGCGTCCTTAAGAGTTAAGCGGTCGGGAGCAAAAGGTA
>DASQQM010000079.1:0-3442 GCA_035643475.1 Anaerolineae bacterium
ACACATGCTCGCCCTCACCGTTGTTTGGGACGAGCACAGCTGGCTCAAACCTATCGGCGCCGTTATTCTCTATCAACCTGCAGGCCGCCGATAGTATATGCCCTCCCGAGCGGTAATTCTTGTTTAGCCTTATCCTCTTGGCCTCTGGGAATTTATCGATGAAGTGGTTGAAGCTGGCGAATGAGGCGCCCCTGAACCGGTATATCGCCTGGTCGCTATCACCACACGCGCAGATATTCCTGCGGCGCGCAGCAAGGAACGTAAATATCTCGATCTGGGCGAGGTTGGTGTCCTGAAACTCATCGATGAGGATGTATTTAAACTGCCCTTGGTAGGATCGGAGAATATTCGGGCGCTCCTTAAAAAGCTTGATCGTATAAATGATCGAATCGCCGAAATCTCGCAAGCCGGCCTTGAGAAGCTCGTCCTGGTATATGCGGTATACGCGGGCTAACTCCTCTTCTCGTATCACCTCTAATTCGTGGACCCGGCGCTCCTCATCCCCAAGCTCTCCCCTTGTTAGCTTAAAATCGGCCCTGAGCCCGGACGCGTACTCGGCATAATCTTGCGGGAGCACCATCTCATCCTTGCAGCGAGATACAAACCGCACGAAATCCTTGAGGACATCCCTGGGGTTTGCAAGCGTAAGATAATAGTCGAGGCCGAGCTTATCGAGGTGATCTTCGAGAAATATCCACTGATCTATCCCGTCGATCTGCCTAAGCTTCGGTAGCCCGATATGCGTGCCTACCTCATCGAGCACCTGGTTGCAGAAGGCGTGGATAGTCCCGATGAACATATCTCCGGTATCGAGGTTAGTGAGCGCCTCCACCCGCTCCCTCATCTCATCGGCAGCTTTGTTGGTATACGTGAGCGCGAGGATGTTCTCGGGCGCAATATCGGGCTTTGACTCGAGGAGGTAGGCGATCCTGCGGGTGATGACCCTGGTCTTGCCCGTACCGGCACCGGCAATGATTAGAAGTGGTCCCTCCGTTGAGGTAACCGCATCCTGCTGTTCGTCGTTGAGTCCCTCAAGTAGCACCTTCTCCATAATAGGTAATTATACCCCGATAAAGGATGTGCTTGCTACTTTAAAGGACCGGGAGATAAGTTATCGTGTGGTCGGATGGTCAGGTTACCTGGTTGCCAGGGGTGTGGGTAGAAGATGTGGGCAAGGCAGTCGCCGGTCGCCGGTCCCCCGTCATCGGTCGATATGTGGATACTGTCCTGAGGTGCCAAGGTGCGAATGTGCGAATGTGCGAATGTAAATAAAGTTACCTTCGTTAACACAATTCATTAATTCGAGGAGTGCTTTATCTGATCTGTTACGGCATCCATATTTAATATTCGAAAAGTAGGGTTATAGTTTTTTAGTCAATCTTCTTAGAATGGTTTCTGCAAGTATGCCTAAGAGCGCACCGAAAATTAGATAAATAGGTATGATTAATATAATGGCAGCAATGAGAACCGGCTGGTCAGGAAGGATTGATGAATCACCTTCCAAAGAGATTACTAGCAAGAAGATTAAGACAGGAATCACGCCAATGATTGCACCAGTGCCCTGAGGGTCTTTGATAGGGGTAATATATTACCAGACAAGCCGGTTTACTACTAGAGTAGCGCCAACACATCTACCTTGCTAATATGGAAGCTATGGCTTTTTCAGCTTGTCGCCATGTATCAACAGGAAGGTAATCTTTGATCGCTTGTGCAACAATCTTGCGGCCCTGCTGGTCAAGAGAAAGATTAATTTTCATTTCAGGGGCTCGAAAACTAAATAATTCACCGCCTTTAAAACGTATCTGCTCCATATCAGACCATTTCATAAGAGTCCTAGATGACCATCTCTGCTTAACGATACCCTCTCTTGTTAGTGTATGGGTGGTTCTAAATAGCGCGGTAAACTCAGTCATAAATGCCATGCTCCAAAGGCTACTAAGGATGATAATTCCCAGCACAGTTGGCACCACTGTATAATTTGGCTCAGGCTTAACATAAGTGTAATAATAAGCGGCATAAATCCAATTTATGAACCCTACTAAGAGAAAGATCAGAAACCAACCAAAATAGACCATGGTGAAAATTTTATAAGCTAAACCGTGCTGGAAGACGACTTCTCCGGTTTCGCTCATCACGTGAGGCTTCATCTTATTAGCTAAGGCGGAGTAAAACACATAAACCAAAGCGAAGGCTCCACTGACCTCAAGGGGAGGTATATCAATTAAGGGCATAGCACTCCTTGGTTTCGCTCATTATCTATACATACCAGCAATACTCCTTACTGCATCATACTACACAAAGATAAGGTTATCAAACCCTTGTGGGGTAGCAAGAGTCTAATCCTCACAGGTGAGCCCAGCCCTTTCGCTCTGCAAGCAAACAGTACCGTTCATGAAAGATTAAAAGGTGCTCTTAAGAGCCGCCCTCCCCAGTCCCCCAAGGAGGGGAACTAGAAAATAGAAGATAGAAAAGGGCTACAAATCATAGGAGAGCTGCGTGTGACAATATAGTAAAGTAACCATCCGATAAATCGATGAGCATAAATCGGCTCTTGGGTTTTTGATTAATAGTTCCGTCAGGGTTGGTATTATTTCGTTTCGCTTTGTTTCTCATGACGGAAAAATCGCTAGGACTTAGCGCCAGTTGCGATATCGTAGAGCTGTGATGCTAGGTGCTCGATTCTTGGGGCGTCCTCGACTTCTTCACGCCATTTGAGTGGGATTCCCTCGAAGCCTAGGTATGCGCCGGAGAGGGCTCCGGTGATTGCGGCAGTGGTGTCGGTGTCTTTGCCGCCCCGTATTGCGTGGTAGATGGCGGTTTCGTAGCTATCAGGGGATGATAAAAAGCAGTAGAACGAGCTCGCCACCGTTTCGACAACGTAGCCGCCAGTCCCAAGATCAAGGAGCGCGTCATCTGCAGTAACACCCTCCTCAAGGAGCTTCTGGGCGGTCTCAAGCCTTACTAGTACTTCAGAGGGATGAATAAAATCGACCGTTTCTGGGATTACCCTGTTAAGGGCGATATCGCCCTTGGCCAGGCGGGCGACGGCGAACGCCACAGCGAAACTTCCGTTTATCGCCTCGTGGTTGTTGTGTGTTATGATCGCGTCGTTGCGGGCATCAACCTCAACCTGGGTAGGGCCGTTCATATGAAGAAGGCCGATGGGGGCGACACGCATTGCCGTCCCGTTTCCAGCCGCCCAATCTTCCTTGACGCCGCTCTCTTGCCAACTTGCGCCCTCTTTCAGCTGGGATAAACTCTGCTGGGTGATATTTCCAATGCCCCGCCAATCCCCCGATTCATACCATTCGAGATACTTACGGGCGGCGTGCTCCGGCTTAAACCCGCCTGAGTCCACTATGCTTTCGGCCAGAGCAAGAGCCATCTTGGTATCATCGGTCCACTTACCCTGGCTCCAATGCCATAACTCATCCAGGAATTC
>DASQQM010000080.1:0-11305 GCA_035643475.1 Anaerolineae bacterium
ATTAACCCAAGTACGATTAAGCTTGTCTGTGCTGGGCGCCGGGTAATATTTCTTACGCCCATCTTAAATTGAACTGGGTTGCGCAGGGCCACTAACGCAAGAAGCAATAGTACGACTGTGAGTGCTCCAATCGAACCGTAAAGGACATTATTTATCGGTAGTCCGAACAGCTTCTCCACGGTCCTTCACCCCATTCGTCACATGTTTTTCGATTCTCCCATCGCGCATCCGCACGATACGATCGGCCCTTGCCCCGACTTCGCCGCTGTGGGTTACAAGGACAAACGTCTGGCCCTTCTCTTTGTTGAGCGTGCAGAGGAGATCCATGATCTCGTCCTGGGTCTCGCTGTCTAAGTTTCCAGTTGGCTCATCACACCAGACGATAGTCGGTTCATTTACAAGAGCCCTTGCAATGGAAACCCTTTGCTGCTGGCCACCTGAGAGCTCTGCCGGGCGCTTTGCGCCTTGGTCTGCAAGGCCGACCATTTCAATTATCGCCGAGGCCCTCTTGCGAGCTTCCCGCGGCTTTACCCCGCCAACTAAAAGTGGCAGCTCTACGTTTTCAACCACACTTAAGACCGGAAGTAGGTTAAAGAACTGGAAAATAAAGCCCATTTTGTTTGCCCTAAAATCGGTGCGGGCCCCATCGCGCATTTTATAAAGGTACTTTCCATCGATTATGACTTCGCCTCCCGTCGGCTCATCAATGCCTGAGAGACAGTTAAGAAGCGTCGTCTTGCCGCACCCACTCGGGCCCATCACGGCAACCATCTCGCCCCTTTGAACCTCAAAGTCGATGCCTTTAAGGGCGTTCACTTTTACTTCTCCTGTGTCATACGTCTTTTGAAGATCGGATGTGCTGATAATTATGTCGCTGCTCAATTCCGCCGCCTTCTTTCCTTCATTCGAAGCCACAACCTGCATCGCTTACCCTCCCCTATTTTTACAGCTAATGCTCTTTCCTGTTTATGCACTAGCTTCTTCACGAATCGCCGCTAGAAGCTCAACTAATTCACATCCTTTAAAGAGAAACCTAAACCACTGCGATACGACTTCACTCCCATGCCCCCAAGGCCGAATAGATTATCACACGAACCCTGGGAAACTCACCCGCAATATACCTTGTGATATCAATACCGTCGTCGTCCTGTATCTGAGTATCTAATAGTATAACACTAGGGTTTAGGCTTGCAAGTAAAGCGATCGCATTTTTCAGGTTGCCCGCTTCGCCAACAATTTCGATGTCCGGCTGGCTATATTGCTTCAGTTGATGTCCGGGTGCTGAATGCTGCGCCTACCAGGATGACAAAACCCTTGCATAATTTCCCCGAAGCCAATGGTTTAACAGAAGGTTGATCAGCGTCACTAGCAAGGCCACCAGCAAAGCCAGCCAGAACCCAGGGACCGCCAATCCCCCCACCAGCAAGGCGGTTAGCATCAACATCCACGCATTGACCACTAAGGTGAATAGACCCAGGGTGAGCAGGTTGACGGGTAGAGCAACCAATAGCAGGAACGGGCGCAGAAGCACATTCAACAGTGTAAGTACGGCCCCAGCCAAGAGCCCCGCCGCCACGCTACTAATGACCACTGCCGGAATGAACAGGGAGGCCAAATATAAAGCAAACGCATTGACGGCAATCCTAAGCACCAATCTTTTCATCCGACCCACCTCGACTTAATTAATATAGATCTACGAACACCCGCACCCGGCCACTTTGCACTTCCACCATGCGCCACCTGCCATGCTTCCGCAGCTCCCGGAATAACTGCAAACCGAGCTTGAATAAGGCACTTATGGATATCCAGCCCTTTTCAGAGCTGCTGCGGTTGAACCACCCGGCTTTGCATTTCCACTTTGGAACTACCGAGTCACCTAGGCAGACAAGATCGGAAAAAGCAGTCAGCGTCAGATCCAGGATAAATAGCGGGATGGGGATCATCAGCCGGTGATTTCCCCCTTGGGATAATCTGACCAACAGTAGTCGGCTCTGCCTATTATTCCACATAGACCTCTACCCTGGTCCGTCCATGTTCCGGGTCTTCGGTGTCGACGTCAACCAGCTTTCCATCTACCAGGCCTTGGTTGATCAAGTTCACCAGGTCCTCGAAATCGATCTTGGTGATGTCCAGCCCCTTAGCTTCCATTTCCCGGCGTGCTTCGTCAGGGACAAAGCTGACTCCCATGTTGACCAAATTTGAAGCAACCTTCAGCAGGCTAAGAGGAAAATTAACATTGACTTTGGTCTCGGTACTGTCCACGCGGACTCTCAAGAAACGGTCTTGGATTCCCTTCGGCGGACGCGGCACTCTGCCCTCGGTCTCATCCAGAGCACTTAGAAGTTCCAACCCATCCTCGGTAGTGATTTTGCCGTCCCGGACCATCTGCAGGATTCTAGCTTTCTCTTCACTCACGCTGATTTACCCCTTTCTCGCATTACTTGAGTTTTCTCAGTAGCCTAGCGGCCTCTTGGGTAGTAATTTCACCATTTTCCAGAGCCGTGAATAGCTCCTGTTTGCGGTTCTTCTCCTCCCAGTAATCAGGTTTCTCCACCTGGTAACCCAACGCCTGGATGATCCCGTCCAGACGGTTGCGTACCGTCGGGTACGATATACCCAGCTCTTTTTCCACGTCCTTGATGTTACCGCGGCACTTGATAAAGACCTCAACGAATTCCTGTTGCTCAACCGGCAGCCGGCAAAACTTGCAGGAAGTGAAACTGCCGTCAAGCCGCGTTTGGCAATGGGTGCAAGACAGGCTGCTGATCATCATTTCGTGGCTGCAGACCGGACAGCGGTTTGGTACTCTGTATTTCACTCCTCCACCTCCTCCTTGGCTGCAGAAGCGTACCCTAATTGAGCCCATTCTATTGCTCTTAATTAATATTGTCAATAGATTATTTAACATCATTAAGGTAACCCTTAATAATGTTAAGGACACCTGGCAAACGGAGATTCCTGGGCACCGTCTGGCAACCGCGGGTCGTAGTTACCGGATAAGCGGTAGATAGGTAAGGTACACAAGGGGAAGCGACCTTACGGAGAAGGTCGCTTTCGGAAGGCTCAATGTGATAATCCATTCCTTCGGTTTACCTCGCATTGTCAGCAGTGTTGTGAATAACAATAAAACCTTGAATGCTCACTCCCTATTTCCCTTTATACTTTCTATCGCTGCTTTAGCTTGTTCCTTAATAAAAGCTTCCCTGACCCACCGCCAGGGCTTCCATTTAGTCCGCCATTTTTTCCCATCCAGGTAATCCTGTAAAAATTCAATATTTTCTCTATCGTTTGGTTTAGAGACCTTTACAAGCGCATTTAGAGCACTTACCCTGCACGTACCTCTAGGATCGGTCAATAGTATCTCCTTCAGGCGGGGTATCACCGATTGGTAACACCATACATCGATACAACAGGTAGCCCAGTCATGCTGCATATGATCATCAGAGTACAGTGCCTCCACGTAGACAGGAACTGCTTCTTTATAAGGCTTCCGCCCTAATACAGCTCTAATAGCACCTTTGGAGTACGAAGAGTTCTCCTTGAAGTATTCCCTAATTAACCCCTCCCTCCCCTCTCTTATAGTAAATATAGCGACATCTACCAGATCGAGTATCTTCTTTTTCTTCCACCTAGTCTTAAGCTCTAGTAGCTTTGGGATAACGGATTCATCGCCTTCATCTCCTAGGCCAGCTACCGTATGAAATACATCGAGCCAATTGCGACTCTCTAGATCTTTTAATCTTCGTTTAATCTTTTCACTCTTAGAGAGCAGCTCTATTTCAGCATCTCGTATTAACCCTTGTAATAGGTAGCTTCCTGGGTATCTCTTTCTTACCTCCCCAAATATCGGTAGAGCCCTGCGGTCCCCAAGCCGCCTTAAGCCCTCTAAGACACCCCAGAGCCCCTCAATAGTTTCAGCATCCTCGTATGCATTGATAAGAGCCAAAGCCGCATCATCCCCTAACTCATCTAACGTGTTTTTAAGCAATGGCTCTGCACCGTCTAGGGTCTTTGCCTTCAGAAGTTCTTCTAAGCTAGACATATCAGCCTCTCATCCTCGAAGCGCTAGAAATAGAATTATGCCCTGGGCGTGGTTTCCAAAGTAAGCTTGCCTCACAAACCGCTTGAGTTTTAGTATGCTTGGGAAATTACATCGCTTTTTCTGATCTTCATCAGTTTGTATAAACGTAAATCCTACTTGACGGTCCCTTCGATGCCCACGTTAGATGCCCTATCGGGTGCGGATCTGGCATGGGCAATACCAGTTATCAGCGCGTAAACGCCATAGCCGATAGTTGCACCGGATACGTTAAGTAGGAGGTCATCGACGTCGGTAACTTTATAGGTAAATCCGTAAGCAGCCGATATGGCAAATTGTAAAAGCTCGATGATAAAAGAGTATCTTGATCTATCATAACTCTCCTTTTATATAGAAATATAGTGCCAGAGAAAAGAGCACCGGGCAGTATTTCCGCTATCCGGTGTTTTGATACTACAAGCGCTTGGTCTAGCCCGGACGCATGTGCACGCTATCGCTTGCATAGGGATTCCATTACAGGCCTGCAAGGCGAAAAAGTAGTAATAATCAGGACCACTACTAATCCATCTACCTGGCTCGAGATCTAAGAGCTAAGGAGGCTGCCAAGGGCCAAAACCAAGGCGGAAGCAAACTGCAAATTCTGAGGTTTCTGCAAGGCAGCTCTACCGCTCTCGTTTTTAGCTCTTTCAGTTGGCTAGGAGTTTATGTACTTCTGGCAATAGTTCGAGATCCGAAAGATTATATAACTTGTCCACCGCAATGTTTTTATGCTTTATGAGTGAGCACTTGACGTTTGGCGTGTTCTGCCATGGCCAAGTCGTACGCCGACAAAAGTCTTGTTGTGGAGTTCTCTATGCTGAACCTAACAGCGCCAGCCTGACCGCCCTTCGCCATTCTTTCCCGAAGGTCCGCATTGTTAAGTAAGCGGGAAAGCGCCGATGAAAAACCCTCGACGTTTTCTTCAACCAGTAGACCGCCTTCACCGTGGGTTATAATATCACTGGTTCCCATAGCCTTGAGGGCTACAACCGGAAGACCAGAGGCCTGAGCCTCTATGATGGTTAAGGGATGAACCTCCGTCTTTGAAGCTGTAGCAAAGATGTCTGCCGCCCCATAAATCTTTGGCATTTCATCATGGGCTCGGGCACCAAGCATGATAATATTTTCGCTTAGCTCCCTTTCGGCTACCATCCGTCGAAAATTATCCTCTTGCGGGCCATTGCCTGCTATGACCAGCTTCACCTTTGGAGCTGGTGTTTTATTTAGTAGTGCCTTAAAGCTATCGAGCAAGAAATCTAGGTTCTTTTCCAGGGCTATTCGTCCCGAATAGAGGATTATCCTGGCATCTGGATCTAAACTAAGCCGTTTTTTAGCCTCGAGTCGATCATGGTTCCGATCTGCAAACCTGCTAATATTGATCCCGTTGGGCACTATTTCGATGGGTCGTGTTATTTGCTTTGCCTTAAGATATTTTTCGATGCTTGCTGAGGGCGCGACTACGAGGTCACACTTGTTGATAAATCTGATCGCATAATCCTCAATGGCTCCCTGAAGCAAGGTGCCAAGAAAAGGAATATAGTGGGAATACTGACCATACTGCGTGTGGTTGGTGAACACTAACGGCTTACGATACTTGCGGGACAAAGCTAGAGCATAACGACCCATAATAAAGGGATGCTGCACATGGAGTAAATCTAGGGTGGCAGCCACCGCACGCTGTTCCTCGCTGAGAGGTAAAGTAAATCCATACCCCGGGTAGGTGGGGTGGCTAATCATACGGCAACTAACAAGATCCTTTTCTCCATTCTCTTGGTCGGTTGCCGGAGCAAAGACAATAACTTCATGGCCCCTTTTCTCTAGGGCTTCCTTGAAGTTTAGAACAGAGAAAACTACTCCATTGATTACAGGTCTATAACATTCTGTAAAAATACCTACACGCATAACTTTTCACACATTAAAAACACGTTTAAATTAGCAACTCTTATATATGCACTAGGACTGGTCCTTAGAGCTCCTACCAAGGCATTCCTCCAGTTCCTGGCCATCGGTCACAATGCCCTAAGACATCCAGTGCTGTATTGTCCTACTCAGTACCGAGTGCCACCTGCTAAAACCATGATTCGAAAACTGTAGCTCTCCGCAGTGATGCTATTATTACCTAGCTTTATAAAGCAACTAAGTTGCTTTATAGGCGGTTTTAAGCCTACGTTTTGCTCATATTTCTCAAGTTCCTTCGTTGGCAAACTGGGATGTTCTACCACCTATAGAATAGCATACTTAAAGGGAACGTTTATTTCGATACCCTATTAAAACTTTGCAAGATAAGCCACTGATTTTAAAACTTTCAATTTTCAAGAACGATACCTACCAAGCTTTAAATCTTCCAATAACAATACTATTGACCTGGTAGTTTTTAACTGATATGCGAATAGTTTGACTGTCAGGAAGAACCAATTGCCTATCGGTTATTCCTTCCGAAAGCCTCCTGGAAGAAATTGTTATGCATATAGCTTTGGTCCGTGGGTACATATACCGATGGCACAATGACAACTACATGCCTGCCTCATGCCACTGTTGTCGCTGTCAAAAGCGACAACAGGACATAGCTGTAAAAAGTCTTAAACAGTCCTACGCGGAAGGAGACTGCGGTGAGTGCTCAGAAGAGGAGAAACGTCGTCATTTCAGGCATCTTTGGGACTGCGGTGCTTGGTTTAGCTTGGGTCGTTGCTCTAAACTATCGGCGTGATATTCGTGCCGCAAGGGAGCGGGTAAGCTTCGGCAGCCAGGTGGTTGAGACCCCCTGTGGGCCCATTGAATACGCTATCCAGGGAGAAGGTCCTCCGGTATTGGTGGTGCATGGGGCCAGCGGTGGATTTGATCAGGGGCTTGAAATAATAGCAAGAGATTATGTTGGTGAAGGATTCCGGTTTATTGCCCCTTCACGCTTTGGCTACCTGCGTACTCCCCTCCCTGCCAATGCTACTCCCGTTGCCCAGGCCGATGCCTACGCCTGCCTGCTGGATACGCTGAACATTCCCAGGGTGGCCGTAGTAGGCTCTTCCGCCGGAGCATTCTCTTGTGTACAATTTGCCCTGCGTCATCCAGGCAGGACTTCTGCCCTGGTGCTGGCCATGCCCGACGTCTGGGCGCCTGCATCCCAAGCCCCGACTCAAGACTTAATGGCAAAAGGTCTCAATTACTTGGCTGTCGGAGGCTTTATCACTGATGTGGTTTTCCGCTCGGATTTTATCATGTGGCTTGTTACAAAGGTTGCAAGGCCTGCCATGGTCACTTTTCTCGGTGTGCCCAAAGAGCTACAGCTGCAGCTTACCCCCGCGCAAGAGGAGAGCATCTCTGAACTCATGCAGGCTCTATTGCCTGTCAGCCAAAGGCAAGAAGGGATAATTAACGATGCGATCAACCACGCCAACCGGCAACGGTATCCCCTGGAGAGGATCACTGCGCCGACCCTGGTCGTCGATGCAGCGGATGTCAGCACGTATCCCGGTTCTAAGTACACGGCAGAAAATATACCGGGAGCGAGATTTCTTGAATTCGAAAGAGGAGGGCACTTATTGATCGGCCATGAGGAGGAAGTCCGATCCCAAGTAACAGCGTTTCTGAAGCAGCATGCAGCCCCACAAGAAGGCGGTAAGGCTATTTCAGAATAGTAGCGAGGAATAGTAGTGCATTAGAACCGCCAGCCGGAGCAGGAGTTGTGATGACTGGAAAGCATCCTCAAGTAACGATTTACACCAAGGGTATAACGGTGCTATTCCTCACTTTATACCCCTCTTGAACAGGCGTTATACGGATTAGCAGGTCAAGTATGGTATAATCTATGTACCTATTGAACAGGTACTTTATAAACCTTCAGGTAGGTGCATAGGTTCTAGGTAGATTAAGTAGCGAGATTAAGGTTAAAGGATAGGTTGGTTAGCCTTGGCCCGCCAGATTCTTGTATGCCTTTCAAAACGCTTTATAATGCGATAGAATATGCTTATAGTTTGCCAAAGCTTAGGGGATAGCTCTTGCTCTCTCCTATTAAAGCTTGTAAAGTTGCTAGGCACTTAACTTATTACTACACGAAATTTTCTCAGAAATTTGCCACGTATATTGACGAGCCAACAGGTAACTCACTACGCAAAGAACACTAGAAAGGAGAAAGTATAATGAAGAAGAAAAACGTAACTTGGGAACTTGAGTGCTTTTGCCACAGCACAGATAACTGTGAGGATGAACCAGAAGAATGTACAGATAGTCTACACGTCCCGTACCATGGTAGCCAATGCCTATTTACCCATATCCATACTCAGGGTGACGGCGATGAGCTTAATTGTCCTCTGTGCTCGGAGAGTGCCACGTAAAGAAGCAAGAGGTATGGTTCAAGTGCATGACTTCGATAAATCTCCCAAGCTTGATCTAACCCCATTGTAGGCGCTAAGCTTAATGATGCCTATTCTTCCTAACGGTTTGTCCCATATGGCGCATACAAAGTCGTTGCCATCGCTAATTGCGCGTTGTTTAAACTTCCAGTAGCTATATTGATGGTTAAATCTTATAAAGAACTTGATCAAATAGGACAGGATTTAACGGTCTTCAGGTTTAGTACCAGTGCCAACCCATAATAATGCCCACTACGCTAGGTAAAGAGCATCCCCCTCCCTCTCCCCGGTTTACTTGTTATCCTTCAAAATTGTTGCATTACTGCTCAAAACTATGTATTGTAGGTACTATGCCCGCGTGGTATCATACTAGCGCATATCCCGCAATTTATCCCAATATAAGAATTCCAATTTTTGCGTTTGCACCGTCAATGTCAATTGCCTATTTGTGAAAGGAAGGTCTTTATGGAGTTGAAGCCCAAATGGATAGCATTAGAGGTAACAAGAAAGTGTAATTTGAGGTGTATTCACTGTCGCTCTGGGTCCGAGGCGGAAGTCGAGGGCCACCCCGATTTCTCGACAAAAGAGGCGTTTAGAATTATCGATGATATAGCGAGCTACACTGAGTCGGTCGTTGTGCTTTCTGGCGGAGAGCCCATGCTGCGGGAGGACATTTTCGATATAGCCGGGTACGGCGCTGAGAAAGGTTTACGAATGGCCATTGCAACCAACGGCGTTTTTGTGACGGAGGATACGTGCAAGAAAATAAAAGAATCCGACATAAAGATAGTATCCCTTAGCCTTGACGGATCGACTGCAGAGGTGCACGACGATTTCAGGCGTCAGGAAGGGGCGTTTGCAGGCGCAACAAATGCCGCACGGTTACTTAAACAGCACAATATCGAATTTGTGATCAACTCGTCTTTTACAAAAAGAAACCAGGAGCAGATTCCGGCCACTTATAGGCTGGCAAAGGAACTCGGGGCTAAAGCGTGGTACATGTTTATGGTAATACCTACAGGTAGAGGCTCGGAGCTAATGGACGAACTTATCTCAAGCGATGATTATGAGGATATCCTTGAGTGGCATTATCAGATGGAAAGAGACGAAGACGATTTGCTCGTTAGACCGGCCTGTGCGCCGCATTATTACAGGATATTACTGGAGAAGGCGAAAGCAAGTGGGTCTAGGCTCAATAAAAGGCCATTTAAGTTTGCCCAAAGTAATTCGAAAGGATGCGTTGCTGGCCAAGTAATATGCGTTATAGACGTGGATGGAAATGTGCTGCCGTGTAGTTATTTCCCCAAAGCTGCAGGCAATTTACGGGAACAATCGCTCAAGGATATTTGGGAGAATTCTGAGCTACTTAAAGAACTCAGAGATGTTGGAAGGTATGAGGGTAAGTGTGGTGAATGTAAATATGTTACCGTCTGCGGCGGCTGCAGGGCCAGGGCTTACTCTATCCACGGTGATTATTTGAAAGAAGATTCGTTTTGCGGTTATACCCCGTCAAGGCCGGTGTATGTTCGCCGTTGTTCTTAGCCTATTCGTGGTTGCGCTATTAGTAATGTATTCTAGTACCCCATCACACATTATTTGACCTATAAGATATTAGGAATTAGATCGGACAATAGAACAATTGAGCAATAGACCGCAATGGAACAGTGTGTGCACTAAAATGCACTTACCTAACTTCTATTTTCTATCTTCTGGTCTATTGTCTATTGATCTATTGTTCCATTGCTCTGTACAGCGTCAGTTTTATCTTGATCGATAAGTATTCTTCTAGCGATATGTAATCTGTGGCATAAACGTTAATCTATCTGTGACGCTGTACTGATGGATACTACAAGAATGGCGAGGTCGTCCGGTAGGCGCCCGCAGGCAAATCCAATGATATCGTTGAAGATCGAGGCCGGGAACCCCTTTGCGCTGGGAATCGCAATCTTTTGAACCGTATCTCGTAGTCTCTCTTCGCCGAAAAACTCCCGATCGCATCTCGCTTCAGTGGCTCCATCGGTATAAAGCACCAGTATATCGTTTGGCGCAAGGACCTCTATATCATCAAAGTAATCGAGCCCAGTGAATGCTCCGATAATTGGAGACCTGGTTATAAGAAATGACGATTCGGCCCCGCTTCTCTTAACGATCGGCGGCGGGTGTCCTGCGCTGCAATAGCTGAGTCTACCTGAGCCTATGTCGAGGATACCAAAAAACAGGGTGATAAATGATGCGGCTGGAGACGATTTTGTAGTAACTTCATTGGTCTTTGATACGACCAGTGCTGGCGAGCTACTCTCATATGCATATGCCTTAATTGTGTTCTTAACAAGGGAAGTTAGTGTCGCTGCTTGTAACCCTTTGCCTGACACATCACCGATTACTATTCCCACCCTGTCGTGCTCTAATTCAAAGAGATCGTAGAAATCTCCCCCGACTTTGAAGATATCGGTTGCCGATTGGTAAAAGTGGTCGATATCAATGCCCTCCACCTCCGATGGCAATACCAGCAACGCCTCTTGCAGTGTGTCGGCGATGTTTCGTTCGGTCGTGTAGAGACGGGAGTTCTCCAGTGCCAGTGAGATCGCTGTTGCAAGCTTGCTGGCGAAATCAATCTGCTCATCGGTGAAAGTAACCGCCCGGTAATAGCTAAAGGAGAGCGCTCCAATTGCCTCACCTCGAAGCATTATTGGTACCACCATGAACGCGCAAATACCATGTTTTTCCATCATCTCGTGGTCAACCCGTTCATCGGTATAGATATCATCGATAGACACCGGTTTGCCTGTTTCGACAGCAACCTGCGTTATCACGGCCTCATCCTCTGCAATCTTTGATCCAACCGCTAAATTAGGTAGCCCGTGGACATACTTGGTTACCC
>DASQQM010000081.1:0-6904 GCA_035643475.1 Anaerolineae bacterium
CCTGCTCTGGGGTCAGGTCACGACACGTGCCCTCGTACTTGGGCATCAAGCCCACTGCAAGCATCGCCTTTCTCCGCTCCTCAAGCTCCTGGGGAGTGCAATAGCAGCGATATGCCTGTCCAGACCGGATCAGCTCATCAGCTTTCTGCTGGTAGAGCTCAAACCTCTCGCTCTGCCTATAAGGGCCATACATGCCGCCAACATCAGGACCCTCATCCCAATTAAGCCCCATCCATGCAAGGTCCTCAAGGATCGATTCCTCGTAAAAAAGCGTCGACCGACTCCTGTCGGTATCCTCAATCCGCACTATGAAGGTGCCCTGCCGCTTCCTGGCGTAGAGCCAGTTCAGAAGAGCCGTACGTGCGGTGCCTATATGAAGATGCCCCGTCGGGCTCGGTGCAAATCGTACGCGTACTTCACTCATGACTGTTTACTATCCTATCCTTTATGCCTTAAATCTCTTCTACCAATATGACCGCCTGTGCTGCTACCCCTTCACGTCTGCCCGTATAACCGAGCCCTTCAGTAGTCGTTGCCTTGATACTTACCTTTGAGATATCGATGCCGATCGCCCCTGATATTCCCTCCCTCATCTGCTGCCGGAAAGGTGCCAGCTTCGGCTCTTCAAGTATGGCGATCGCATCGATATTAGATACCCGATATCCTTTATCGTGCAATATCTCCACCGCATCTTTTAGTAGTTCAATGCTTGAGATGCCCTTGAACTTTACATCGGTATCGGGAAAATAATATCCAAGGTCACCTGCTGCAACCGCGCCAAGCATCGCATCGATGATTGCGTGTGTCAACACGTCGGCATCCGAGTGCCCCTCCAGCCCCATCTCAAATGGAATTTCAACCCCACCCAAAACAAGCGGGCGCCCCGGGATAAATCTATGCACATCAAAACCGATTCCTATCCTCATTCCAGATCCGGACCTCTGTTTATCCTCTCGCTATCCAGGCTTACTGGCCGTCCCTCTTTACTGACTGGCTCTCTACGGTGTCGTATATCAATCCTTGGCGGTGATTTCTACGCCGCTCATGCACGTCATAGGGACCACGGCAACCTACCGATTCTCGGTTTCACGATTCTTCAGTATCGCCTCAGCGATAACTAGATCAGTTGCCGTGGTAATCTTTATATTCTCATCAGAGCCCTGGATAACCTTTATTTCGCCACCAATCCTTTCGATTAGGACCGAGTCATCGGTACCGTAATATCCTTCGCCCCGCGCTCTTTCGTGAGCACGCAAGAGGCCCTCGAAATGGAAGGCCTGGGGCGTCTGTATTTGCCACGTCGCCGTCCGATCGAGGGTATCGATCACGCAGCTTTCCCGGACCAGCTTTATGGTATCCTTGGCGGGAATACCCACGACAACGCCGTCGCAATCCTCATCTACAGAGCTGATCACCCTATCTATTAATCCCGGCTCAATGAGCGGTCGTGCGCCGTCATGTACCGCCACAATATCAACTTTTGCAAATTCAGCTGCCGCTAGCAGGCCGCTATACACCGAATCCTGTCTTTCTTTTCCGCCGATAACTACCCGATCGACCTTCACAACATTATATTTATCAACAACGGTCAGGCACGCGTCAAAATTCTCATCGCCGACAACGACCACGATCGCATCGATTGACGACGCCTGTTGAAACGCTATAAGCGCGTGGGCTAGAACCGGCTTTCCTGCCAAAGGGAGAAACTGCTTACCACCTTCCCTCTCCATCCGCGTGCCTTTTCCGGCTGCAGCAATCAGCGCCAGATTCACGTTCTCACTTCACCATCCATTAATCTTTTATCCGACCAAAGATCATGCGACCAGCGGGAGTCTGAAGCACACTCGTCACCAATATCTCAACCTCTTCGCCAACATGCACCTTACCGCCATCAACAACAACCATCGTTCCATCATCCAGATAGCCTACGCCCTGGCCAGCTTCCTTGCCCTCGCGGATGAGGGCTACAAACATCTCTTCTCCAGGTAGGACTACCGGCTTGAGCGAGTTTGCAAGCTCGTTCAGGTTCAAGACCTGAACCCCTTGAAGCTCGGCGATTTTATTTAGGTTGTAATCATTGGTCAATATTGGAGAACTCGTCTCACGGCCGAGCCTCACAAGCTTAGCATCGACATCGGCAAGGTCTGGATAATCTCTCTCCAATATTTCAAGGCGTAACCTTGGCTCATTTTGGAGACTTTTTAGTATATCAAGCCCTCTTCTTCCCCTGTTTCGCTTGAGCGAATCCTCCGAATCGGCTATTGTTTGAAGCTCCCTTAGTACGAACCTCGGTATTGTAAGCGTTCCCTCGACAAACCCAGTCTTTGCGACATCGGCAATACGCCCATCGATGACCACGCTGGTATCCAGCAACTTTGCTGTGCCCAGATCAAGCTTGCCCGGCGCAACGGTATGAGGCTTAGCTGCCGGCAGGGGCAGCGTACGCATGAATAACTGTAGGTCCTCTCTTTTTCTTAACGATATCCGAACACCCAGGTAACCGAGGACCACAAACGCAAAGATAGCAACGGAGAACTTAAGGAAGGGTATCTCGATGTAGCCGAAGGGTATCGATATCAGCCAGGCGAGAACCAGCCCGGATAACAACCCAGTGAGCGCAAGGATCAGGTCTGCCGTCGGTACTTTTTGCGCCTTGTGCTCCAACCAGTTAAGTGATATTAACAACCGACGCCCAACCACACCACCGACAACATAACCGATACCGATTCCAAGGATAATATATAGGATAAGTGCGAAATATGTTATGTTGGATAACGGTTCCGGCATAGGGATGGCATGGGCCAATTGATAGGCCCCTATGGCGCCAGTTACAATAAATACGATTCGTATTAACTGCAACATTACTAACACCCCAATATAGTATCTTGAACAGGATATTGCAGCGGGCTTGGCGATACGCTTTCTACCTCGCGCTTCTTATCCTTACCTACTGCAAACGATAGATCAAATCACCTTACACAAACATCCCTCCTTCACAACCCACTACTGCACCGACTAGCATTTTTAAGAATACCATAGTCACCCTTAGATTATCTATGAGCGCATCGAACTGTTATTAATTATTGTATAAACCCGCTGAAAATATCGAGAATGAGATAGGCAACACGCTTTTCTGCCTGGCTGGATTGTGTACCCTCCTCGGGATGCAGATGGATAGGATTATATGCAAGAGGCCATCAGCTGTCAGCTATCAGCCATCAGCATGTGGGTATAAGATGAGGGCACTCACCCCCACCTAACCTCCCCCTCAAGGGGGAGGAACTAGAAAGTAGAAATTAGAGAATAGACCGAGTAGAAAATGGTCTGCAGTTATTTAACCATCATCCTTCAAACTTTACCCTCAATAATTCAATCTACTTTCTACTATCTATTTTCTACTCTTTAGTACAGCGTCGGTGACGCTGTACTAAATATACCTCTCTAAAATATTGTATTCTTTCAGCCTCTGTAGGCCATGCTTTATCGCCCTTGCCCTAATCTCCCCAACCCCGTCGACAGCATCGAGTTCTTCTGTACTTGCGCTCATTATCGATTGCAGATCATGGAACCGGCTTACAATCTTCTCGATAACACTCATGGGAAGTCTCGGGATTTTATTGAGCAAGCGGTACCCCCGTGGGTGAACCGGTTGCTCTAGAAGATCAACTGTCTCTTTATACCCAAGTATCTGGGCTATCTCGGTAAGATCAAGAAGTTCTTCGGGCGTCAGATCAGCAATCTGTTCCTTGACCTCGCCGACCTTCTTCGAACCGAGTACATAATCTTTTATGATCATCAGAGACTGCTCCTCTGTATTTCCAACCAATTCATCGAGCTGCATCCGTATGAGGCGGCCCTCAGTTCCAAGCTCGCTGATATACCGCTCTATCTCTCGAGATACGCGCCCGACCATCTCGGAGCGCTGGAGAGCAGTTACAACATCAAGCAGTGTTACCAGGTCTTCAAATTCGAGTGCGCTCAGATTTGCCAACACCTCATCGAGACGGACCTTATACTTCTCGAGCGTTTGGAGGGCCTGGTTTGCCTTCGCAAGAAGAATCCTTATATCCTGAAGTGCGTACTTGATGCCATCGAGGTAGAGTGAGATGACGTCTCTCTTCTGCGATATAGAGATCACCAGAGCTTTAGTCTGCCTGGCTACCCTCTCCGCAGTACGGTGACGCATCCCCGTCTCGCTTGTCGGAAGGGTTGGATCTGGCACCAGGTGGACATTCGCTCTCAAGATATGGCTTAAATCCCCGTCCAGAAGTATCGCGCCATCCATCTTGGCAAGTTCGAATAGGCGCTGGGCGGAGAATTCTATGGTAAGCTCAAAGCCGCCATTGCAGAGCGGCTCAACTTCTCCGATATCGCCGATCACAATAAGTGCACCGGTACGTGCGCTTAATATGTTCTCCAGCCCTTCCCGAAGCTCAGTGCCCGGGGCGACTTTTCCCAGTACCTTTACTAATTCTTTTTCTTCCCGACGGCTTAACTGCATTCAATCACCCGCTGCAAATATGCAAGAGGCTAATTTAAATTAGCACACCTGACGCTCACACGATGAAAACTAGAACGAGCTCGGTTAAAAAACCTTAACCGAAGCATTAATAGTCTATAATAATCAATTTTTTCTGTTAAATCCATCGGTTAAAACCGCCTAATAGTTTAGCTATACTGCAAAAACAGCTTCTGCAGCATTAATCGATGTGATCGAGGGCTTGCTGTACCGTTTTAACCCTCAGTAGCTCTATATCCAGGGGTTGCACACCTCTGACTTCCTGATCGGGGATAATCGCCTTCTTGAATCCTAACTTAGCGGCCTCTTTTAATCTCTGCTCTAATTGGCCAACAAATCGCACCTCACCAGCTAAGCCCACTTCTCCCAGCGCCAAAGTATCTCGCGGCACTAGAGTATCCTTGTGGGCAGATGCTATAGCCAGTGCAACCCCGAGGTCAGCTGCCGGCTCATTTACCTTTATGCCGCCAACTACATTTACATATATATCCTCCTGACCGAGGTGTAGCCCGACGCGCCGATCAAGGACGGCAACCATGAGCGCTAACCTATTATAATCGATTCCCGTTGCCATGCGCCGTGGCACGGAGAGGTGTGATGATGTAACGAGTGCCTGCAACTCGACCAGGAGTGGCCTCGTCCCCTCCACGACTGCGATAACAATCGATCCCGAGGACTCCTCCGGTCTCTGGCTCAAGAACAGTGCAGATGGGTTTCCTACCTCAATTAGACCTGAATCGGTCATTTCAAAAACCCCAATCTCGTTAGTCGACCCGTAACGGTTCTTTACCGCTCGTATGATCCTGAAAGACTGGTAGTTGTCACCCTCGAAATAAAGAACCGTATCTACCATGTGTTCCAACACCCTGGGGCCGGCAATTGAGCCCTCCTTGGTGACATGCCCAACTATGAACGTTGGCATGTGGGTCTGTTTTGCGATTCTCATCAGATAATGCGTGCACTCACGAACTTGGCTCACGCTTCCCGGGGCCGACGGCACATCGGGATGAAACATCGTCTGGATTGAGTCGATAATGAGGAGCGCCGGCTCAACCGTCCGTATATGATGCTCGATTAAAGTAATGTCGGTTTCAGAGAGAAGAAGCAGATTCTGTGAGAGTTCCCCCAGACGATTTGCCCTCAACCCTATCTGGCGGGTAGATTCCTCGCCGGATACCAGAAGGATCGTTCCGATCTTTTCGGCGAGGCTGTTCGCCACCTGAAGGAGAAGGGTTGACTTACCAATACCCGGTTCTCCCCCGATTAAGATGAGTGAGCCCGGAACAACCCCACCGCCGAGGACCCGGTCAAATTCAAACAGACCGGTCGGAGTTCGTATCTCTTCCTCAGCCGTAACACTCATTATCGATTGGGGGGCATCTGTGGTTGCTGAAAATCTTCCTTTAGAAACGGCGATGCCAGGCTCAGCGGGTTCCTCAACCATGGTATTCCACTCACCACAGTCGGGGCACCGCCCCATCCACTTAGGGGCGGTGCACCCGCACACCTGGCATCTAATTATGTATTTCGTTTTGCTCATGCCTCACGCCCGCCGGCTGTGCCGACCGCTGCTGGCTCTAGCTTGCGAAAATCAAGCTTGCCATCCTTGGCATCGATAACTATTTTATCACCAGCCTTGAAGTAGCCTGAGAGCAGGCCCTCCGATATCGGATCCTCAATGAACCGCTGTATCGCCCGGCGCAATGGCCGCGCACCCATCGCTGGCTCGTAACCCTCTTGTACGAGAACCTCCTTGGCCTCCTCGAATAGCTCTACTTCAATAGCCCTTTCTCTCAGCTGATCAGCGACTCTCTTGAACATGAGATCGATGATCTTCTTAATATCCTCTCTCTTCAGCTCATGGAAGACGATGACGTCGTCGACCCGGTTTAAGAACTCCGGACGGAACGTCTTCTTGATCTCTCCTGTAACCTTGTTCTTCATATCCTCGTAGGAGATACCCTCTTGCGATTTGCCGAAGCCAAGAGGAGTGCCTTTCTGGATATAGCGGGCGCCCAGGTTCGAGGTCATGATAAGAATGGTGTTCTTAAAATCAACCGTGCGACCCTGTGCATCCGTCAAGCGGCCATCCTCCAGTATCTGAAGCAATACGTTGAAGACATCCGGATGTGCCTTTTCGATCTCATCTAGCAGTATTACCGAATACGGGCGCCTGCGGACCTGCTCGGTCAGCTGGCCACCTTCATCGTAACCGATATACCCAGGAGGTGAACCGACCATCCTCGATACAGTATGCTTCTCCATATACTCGGACATATCGAGCTGGATAAGTGCCCCCTCGTCACCAAAAAGGAACTCGGCGAGCGCTTTGGCCAACTCGGTCTTACCAACACCCGAGGGCCCAAGGAATATGAATGAACCCGA
>DASQQM010000082.1:0-2194 GCA_035643475.1 Anaerolineae bacterium
TCTTGCCATGCATGAAATCCCCGACAGCAATCGAACTTGACCTCATCGCCCGCTTAAAATAAGTGGTGTCGCGCACATTTACCTTTTCAGGACCTCCATCTGTAGGCCTAGCGGTGGCCTGGATATAGCCATCGGTATCCACAAAGATAATGTTGCTGTAGAAGGGATATTTCGGCTTGATCTTCTTTAGCCAGGCATCGACTGCTGGGTAATTCTGAGCCCGTACATCTGTGTTATTTGCAAGCAGGATTAGCAATTCACTTGTCGATTGGATGTAGTCATCAATATCCTGGGCAATATTTTTTGCGAGGCTTAAGCTATTAATAGAGGCCTCTTCCTCTAAATGATTATGTATCTCATATGCTTTAAATATGGAAAAAGCGATAAAGGGCACTATCATTACCGTAAGAAGCAGAAATAGTCTACCCTTTACCGATAATGATCGCCTCGAATCAGTATCTTTATCGAAACGCATGCACTAACCCCATTGAATAAACCTGTACTATAAATATCGGTAAGGGGATGGTGCTTCTTTAATAAAACAGAAAGCCCTGCTATTCCCCGACAGGGCTTTCTGGATAATTGATTGGTACCAAATGTAGCAGAGTTTAAGCAGCTTCTGGGCGAACGCCCGGTATACTTATTAACCCCAACGCACGTAGTATCGTTGCTGTATCAAGGTAGGTCGTGTGCTTGGTGATCTTGCCATCTTTCACCTTAAAGATGAGGCACGAATCGTAATCAAACGTGCGGCCTGTTGGCTCATAATCAAGAAAACGCCCGGTGTGTGTCCCAATTGTGTTAAACTCCATAACCGCCGTATCACCATCAACATGAAGCTCTCGGATTGTCAAACGAATATCGCTTGACATCTCAATGATATCCCTAAACCTAGCGGCAAGGTACTCTTTGCCTACAAGTGTCTTCTTAAGTGGTGCCTGATACAGAACGACGTCATCGGCATAGAACGCCATCAGGCGATCCGCATCCTTGGCATTCCAAACGTCCGCCCATTGCTCCATCATAGTGCGAATCTCGCTCGCGGCCATACTTATCACCTTTCCATAATCGAGGTTTCCATCGCGAAGGGTTTACCCAGCCACCTCGCCTTCTAAACTGAAGTAGCGTAGTATATAGCACAGCCCCTAAGGTGGATTTAGTTGTAGCTTGGCTAATCAAAGGCATGAAGGTGATTGCTATTGCACCCGATAAGGATCGAAGGGTGTTGCGTGCCGCAATATGGAGCCGTTTACCTGAATGTTGCAGTGAGTGAGGATATTCCGGGCATGATGGCAGAGCTGGTCGCTAAGGACGAAGTAGCTTAACTAAAGGTGCATCTTTAGCATCTAATACTAGCCAACGGTCCTTCTATGTTGATTCCTAGATTCTGGCTTCTTTCCCCTCTTAGCTTTACAAAGATAAGCATATCTGCAATAATGATTAAAGCTAAGACGTGAATTCCGAATAGGAGCTCGTGAACATGCGGGTTCCTGTTTTTTTGGTCTGTGTCGTAATCTCTTTGTGGGTGTCGCATTAGCCTAGCGTCGGAAGCTTAGACCATAAGACGCTAGGAGGTGAAAGTTTTGCCAAAGGGTACTGTGAAGTGGTTCGATGATAGCAAAGGTTTTGGCTTTATAAGCCAGGAGAATGGCGGGCCAGACGTCTTTGTACACCACTCAGCGATCAATGGCGAGGGATTTAAGACACTTGCCGAGGGTGCTACCGTCGAGTTTGAGGTTCAGATGGAGGCCAAGGGAGCTCGTGCAGCCAATGTTACTATCGTTAGGTAACATAAAATAAGCGAATAAAAGACCTGCTATCTTTAGCAGGTCTTTTTAGTTTTATGCGCTGTTCATGTAGAACGATGCATTTACCAGCATTAAAGAAGATTTCACCTTATTTTCGATTTGCAAAGCTGCGCCATGTTTAAGATCTGTGGTGGTGGCTATATTTAAGATAGCGGGATGAAACATCTCCGTATTGCTGCAGGAAACCCTCCGGTGTTTGACGGGCCATCGGAGGGTTTTATTTTTGGAGGTTTATCCGCTTCAAAATGATTCTACATTAATGATTAGGCTATTTTGATTGTCCCTTAAACTGAGCTCCTGCCTTGCCTTCAGGTGAGACTGCAAGAATGGCCATGTCATCTAATAACTTACCAACAGCATACTCTATAACATCGTTAAATATCGCG
>DASQQM010000083.1:0-3087 GCA_035643475.1 Anaerolineae bacterium
GAGAAGAGCGCTGGTAACGGGACAAAAATAATGGTCGCAAGCAATCAGGCCGATTATATTAAGGATGCCCTGAATGGGATGGTTCGGGAGGGTATACTTGGGGCCCTCTTCGCTGTGTTGGTGATCTTCTTCTTCCTTAGAAATGCGAGAGCAACGCTCGTTTCTGCGATATCGATCCCTCTATCTGTAATAATAGGGCTTATCTTCCTTTACTTTACCGGTATATCGCTTAACATGTTCACGCTCGGTGGCATCACGATTGCGATCGGTCGTGTCGTCGATGATAGCATAGTCGTGCTTGAGAATATATTTAGGCATATGCAATCCGAGGAGGGGCGTATTTCGGCTGTTATTTCCGGCACCAGCGAGGTAGCGCGTGCAATTACCGCCTCCACAATAACAACTGTAGCGGTCTTTTTACCTCTGGGCTTTGTTAAAGGCTTTGTTGGTGAGCTGTTCAGGCCGTTTGCATATACCGTCACGTTAACCCTGCTCGCATCACTCTTGGTTGCGGTCACGATAGTTCCGGTTCTTGCTGCCAAATTTATGTCGAGCAAGAGTGTTGGTCGTACTAAGAAAGATGGCTTTTTAAAGCAAAATTACCAGGTAATTCTAAGGTGGTCCCTTAGGAGAAAAGCCTTTGTGCTTGTAATGTCGATTATTCTCTTTGCCGGTAGCCTGGCGCTCCTCCCCGCGATACCGAAGAACTTTATCTCTCAGCCCAATAAGGGTACCTTCACTATAACTATGGAGATGCCGGTCGGCACGTCCCTTGCAGCAACATCAAAGGCCATCTCAAAGATCGAGGGTGTCCTCGCAAAGGACAGCCGTATTAAGGAGTTTAGAACGCTGATTGGATCGGCGCAGGGCTCGTATACCAGCGGTAGCGGCAGTAACGCTGGTATTATATATGCCACCGTAAAGGATAAAACTACAAAGGAGAAGATCGTTAAGGATGTCCGCTCGCGGGTTGAGCATATCGACCCGAAAGCAAAAGTGGCCGTTTCAGGCGCGGAAGAGGTTGCCGGAATGGGTAATACTATAGAGGTCAATATCACCGGCAATTCGTATGATAATTTAAAGGTCGCGAATTCTGCGCTCTTGAAACAGCTGTCTCGCGTTAAAGAGGTAGCAAATGTTAAGAGTAACCTCTCGCAATCAAAGCCAGAGCTCTGGGTTGAAGTTAACGAAAGGTTAGCGATGAAACAGGGACTTACGGCCATTCAGGTAGCGGCGGCGGTACGCACTGCTGTAAATGGTGAAAGCGCAACCACGCTTGAGAATGATGGGGTATCGACCGATGTCTTTGTCCGCGTCGATAAGGATAAGGTAAAGGATCGAAAGACCTTGGCAGCTCTCCCCATAGTAACGCCGCTTGGTGGAACGATAAGTCTCGATACTATCGCTCGGGTTAATATGGCAACTGGCCCAGTAAATATTACCCGCATAGATCAAGAACGCTCGGCAACACTTACAATGGAGCCGGTTATAAAAAATACCGGTGCTGCAACACGGGCCGTGCAAGAAGCTATCAAGTCTACAAATCTTCCGGCGGGGTCCGATGTGGCGGTCGAGGGCGTCTCGGCCATGATGGATAAGGGATTCACGTCGATGGGCATGGCGTTACTCGTTGCTGTGCTGCTCGTCTACATAGTGATGGTAGCAACGTTCAGATCGCTATTACACCCACTCACCATGATGTTCTCCCTCCCCTTAGCCGTTATCGGTGCGGTTTTGGCGCTTTATGTAACCGGACGTGAGCTGGGTATGCCATCACTTATCGGTGTGTTGATGCTTATCGGGATTGTCGTTACCAACGCCATCGTTCTCCTCGATCTTGTGCAGCAGTTTCGCGCAAGAGGGTATTCGGCATATGACGCGATAATCCAAGCAGGATCAACCAGGATGAGGCCTATTCTTATGACTGCTATTGCTACTATACTAGCGCTTGTTCCTATGGCAGTGGGGAGCACCGAAGGCGGTATTATATCTGCTCCTCTTGCCACCGTAGTAATCGGTGGGTTATTGACATCTACTATGCTTACGCTATTGGTTATACCAGTGCTCTATATGGCATTTGATTCTCTGCGCGAACGCATGGGTGTGGCTGACGTATCGTTTGGCTCCGTTGAGTTAGCTAAAGATGTGGGGTAAGTCTTACTTCATTACCCCTTATCAGGCAGTCGAAATACAAATACTCCTTTAAGGCGGTCAACTACGTAGAGTTGAGCATCGATAACTCGGATACCGGCGACTGCCCTGAAGAGCGATTTGGAATTCTTATCATCGGGTTTCTTCCTGCCGATACATCCTTGATATTTTCCGTTCGGGGAAAACACGGAAACGATAGCTCGCGATTCGTCAGATATGTAAACATTTCCACTATCGTCAACTGCTACACTATTGGGCCGTGTAAGAGTACCCGTGGCATCGCCCGATTTACCAAAGGTGGCGATGTAGCGCCAACTCGGACTGAACTTCTGGACGCGCGCATTTCGGGTATCGACAACATAAATATTACCGCGCCGGTCAGTGGTGATGCCGCCAGGTATGTTGAACCCATAATTTGAGTTGTCCCTCTTTCCGGTTCCAACCGTGTGCAATAAGCTACCATCTAAGCTTAGCTGTAGAACACGGTTATTATTTGCATCGGTAACAAGGAGGTCGCCATTGTCGGTAACGTGGACCCCAACAGGCCGGGCGGGAGCTGAAGCCGCAGGCACCGCAATGTTCTCGACCTCACCATCGGCAATCGCAGTGATATGGCCAGCTCCTGAGTCGGCGGTAAAGAGCGTGCTCTTGTAAATATCTATGGCGGTGGGAGAGCTAAGCTTGTTGGGTAGAACAAGCTTCTTGACTCTGTTGTTTGCGAAATCGACAGAATATAGATTATTGGTTTTTGGATCAACTGCATAAGCATCGCTATCGACAATTGCCACATCAACAGGCGATTGCCATTCCTCTCCGGTAATTCTGCTATCGA
Organism: Anaerolineae bacterium; assembly: GCA_035643475.1. GTDB lineage: Bacteria > Actinomycetota > Aquicultoria > Aquicultorales > Aquicultoraceae > DASQQM01. The sequence goes on from DASQQM010000083.1 coordinate 2,984, forward strand.
GGGTTGCTGGAAACACAAGGTTAGCTGCCTGATTATGTCGGTATTTCTTTAAATCGTAGTCAAATTGAGCAATCATCAGACCAATAACAGCTATGAGTAGCATC
>DASQQM010000084.1:0-4785 GCA_035643475.1 Anaerolineae bacterium
GCAGATTATGTATTTTGACCCCCAAAATCATAGCTTAAATCCCAGCCCGAGCGATCGCGAGCTGAGGCCGGGTTGGGTGATGGGCCTTGCAAATCACCTTGATTACCTTATCGTTGACGCAATCAATGGCAAGCTTTATAACTTTGACCCACAAGCTCTGGAGGGTTTCTCTGCACCGGAGCTTTATGAGCTGTATTAATAAGGGATTTATATGAAAGCAAATAAGAGGAACAGCGTGATTGCCGTTATTATCGCATTCGTAGCGCTACTCTTGCTGGGATTTATCACTGGATGCAAGATAAAGGACGCCGACAGTGCGCATAGCAATCCTTCCCGCAGTCTTGACCAAGCAGAGTATAAGCAGCCAGGATACAAGAAGGCCACGGTATTAACACATGTAACGCCACTGGAAGCAGGAGAAACCACCACAATAGACGGTATCATCGTAAGAATCACTGTACGTCCAGGTGGACCCGGTAAGCGCGGTTACCCCGAACGATTACCGCTCATAAAGGCAAAAGATAAAGCGCTCAGCAAAAACCAGGTTCTCAGCTGGTTTGCTCCATTGAGGGCCGTTCCGGACACCGAGACTAAGACATCGCTGTTTTACCCTGTCGGAAGCCGCTTCTACCTTTTTGATTTAAAGGAAATCAAGCGGGGCAAAGTCTCGATTGATCGATTCGATACCATATATTACGAAAGAATTGGCAGCGACAACACTGTGCCTGATCAATTTACGTTCGCCCATGGGATAGCCCTCGTTAAAAAGTTTTTTGACTTACATAGCGGTAGTAAACCGAGCGAATCTTATATCGAACAGACCGAAGCCTATAGAGAAAAAGAAGATATGCCACCTGATGGGCGCCATGTAGCCCAGCTGTCGCAAGGGTTTCATCATGCGTTTAACGGGATCTTTATCCAAGATGATGCTATCGAAGTCAGTGTAAGCAAGAATCATGAAGCCAACTATTTCAGGCGCTGGCATGATTTTAATACATACGGCATTGGCCAGCCATTGCTTGCACCAGAAGAGTTAGCCCAGCAGATAGTCCACACGTACAAACCATTGTGGGAAAAACAACACGGCACTCTTTACAAGGATTTACTATCAGGAAAAAAGCCGCTCTCAATTGAGCTAATGCGACTGGTGTATTATGATCCCAGACCTCGTGACCCTCAGCAGTTTAACAGTAAGGATGCTATTTACCGTCCAGGCTGGATAGTGCGCGTAGGAGCCATCTTAGAGCGCAAACCACCCGAAAATGCTGTTAACGGCGCGGTTGTGAGGGACATACCTTCTGGTGAGGAGCCGGCCTATGTCAAAGTGCCCACATTAATTGTAGATGCTCTCAACGGAGCCATATACAGAAGTAAACCAACCGGTGATGGCTTACATTTCAGGGAATTTTAGGAAATTTCCTGTGATTACCATGTGACTATCAAGGTAAAAGAGGCCGATGGGAAACTCGATAATTAAGAATCGAGAATCGAAAATGCTTTTAGGTATAGTAACACCTCACCTTTCAAATCTATCCCTCAATAGTTAAATCGATTTTCTGCCCTGAGAATTCGCTATTGTCGTCATCTGCTGGTACCATTTTTTAATGGCAGGGACGTCTATTTTTCGATTTTCGATTCTCAAGCCACCTTAAAAGGCGGCTTTTTTCTTTGGAGATAAAGGGATAGTCTTCGAGCTCGATGCAACTGCACAGCACTAATATTTCCACTCTTTTCTTGGCCTAGGCAGTTAGGGAAACGTTCTCTCTCCTTCCCTAATCTGTTTGACTAGTTGAGTTCGCCGTCTTTTAGCTTCTCTAAGAGATTCTAGTGACTCTTCGTGGAGCACCTCTTCATCCTTAAAGGGATCCTCAAAAACTGCTATAACCTTGACTCTATATCGATTCCGCTCGCCTAGAACATACCGTCGATAAAGCCGCCATAATGCATAAAAAGGTGACAGTACTATCAGGATGGCCAAGTCCATTCCTGCTGCTTCATCCATCATGACCTCGCCTGCACCTTTTGGCATTTTTTCTTTAATTATTTGAACTCTTAAATCCTGATTCATAAAAAGCTCGCTACTAGTTATTTTACAAGGTTCTTTGTAATTAGTTCGAGCATGCGCAGCTGTGCCCACTCAACCTGACCCATCCAGTTGTTAATCAATCCTGCAATGGTCCCCTACCTGCACCCAATGTAGCCCACCAACCAAATGCACGTATAAATAGTATAAGATTAACAACGAAGTCATGACAATTGCCTTTGTGGCATATATTTGAGAATTAAAAGGATGCGCATATCGTGATTCAAGGTGCAGTGAGTACGGTGACGTTCTTGAAAAACGAAGGTGCGGTACCTCTACATAAAACAAAAAGCCCCGGTATTACTACCAGTGCCCGGTGGTGTTTAGGGAATGGTCTTTGAAATTTTCTTAGGCTACTAGAGAATGGAGTGTATTATAAGAAATAAATGTCACCTTAAGCTCTAGTACGGTTAAAATGGAGAGGCTTATGAAAGGGATAAGTAGGTTGATATTAGCCCTACCAATACTGGGATTGCTGTGTGCAGCCTTAATAGGCGGGTATGTCCTACAACACCCAAAGAAGTCGGTCAGCAGTACGCCATCAGTAGGTTTGCAAAACCTTAATCCGGCTGAAGTCACTGCAAATTCTAAACTGCCAGGGAATATTAGAAAGGCGACCGGCGGTCCTTTTAAATCAAAGGAAGACATCATAGCAAAGGCTACAAATAAGGACGCACTTGGTCCAAACAATAAGCTCTCTGGCCGCGTGGAAGCGGTTTTTATGACGCACGGTGAGTTTGAAAAACGCGCAGGCGTAATGACTGGCAGCCCAGGCCAGCGCTTTGATGTCGATAATTCAAAGGAGGTTTGGGTAGTTGTCGTTGGTGGAGAGTTTGACTCAACATGGAGGAGCAATCCGTCCGGTATAGAAATTCCACCCACGAAGTGGATAATGTCGGTCTACGATGCAACGACTGGCGAGACCTTATCGGTGCAGACAGGTCCTGGTGATTGGCCTGATACATTCTTTGAACCCTCTAAATAAGCACTAATGGAGAATAGGGGACAATCTTCGAACCTACTTCTGTGCAAATGCACAACAGTAGCTGGGTTCTATGCTATTGAGTGAATAGATAAAGAGTATCTTCTTCTATTTCCATTAAGTATAAGGGGCCTATGTTAGCCTCGTGATCTTATTAAATGCTACGCCTGATTAATATCTTGATACTTAATCAATACGCCAACAGTAATAATCCTCCCGGAGGTGGTATGCCTTTCATGCGGAGGCACGTACCACAGTTTCACGTCACTTGTTTACAGGAAGAATCTGCCTATCCTATAATGAGGGCACAGGAGCGACCTCTGTATGAAAGGAGCCTCGTGCGTAATCGACCTCATGCGCTATATTTCCTGGTTATTGCCTTAGTATGTGCTAGCGTTAGCATACTTGCTGTCGGTGGCTGCGTGAAGCAGACAATAAAGGGGGCGGCACCATCAGGTACGCAAGCCAAACAGCGCGTACGTCCGCAATTCTTTGACGCGCGCAAAGTTGAATGGGTGACGGTCACCGGAGGGATATCACCTTCAAAAGTGCTCTACCAAGAAAACGCAAAGACTAAGATTGACAAGATTTCCAATCTTATTAACGCGGCAAAAGGAGCGCGACCGAGCAAAGAGGATGAGATGAGGCCTAAATATCCCCGATACAGCAGCTGGGGCCCGATGCTTCTAGAAATACGCCTCACAGATGGTAAGACGCTCTCTATTGGCACTTGTTATGATGCCGCGGGCTCGCGCTCAGGTCACAACAAAACGGCGGATGATCGTTTTATTATCCACTACAAAGAGGACGAAAAATCCATAACGGCATATTCGAGGGCTGTTGTTAAGTACCTTGCAAGCGGTGCCTTTAAGGATATGCCGCCTACTACCGGAGCCACAACAGATAAGAATGCATATACCATCGGCGATTCCATCAAAATCTCAGGAGATGGCTGTACCGAACCGGCAGTTCTATTATTGCTAATCAAGTGGGAACCAAATGGCAAGCCTGGTGTCACACCACCAAGCTACCGACTTGCACAGCCCAAGACACACCTCGGGCGCTGGGAATGGAAGGGTACGGTTCAAAAGGAATTTACGACTGTTGATGGCAAGCACGTAATACTTGATAAGGGAACATATAGATACACGGTAGTCCCGCATAGCGGATTGGTCTACAGTGTGGCAGAAATAGTGGTTGATTAGCAAGTAAGCGGGGTTAATGTAGTTCCTTAGCCCCCACTCTATCAGAATACGGTGTACTGTAGGGGTATCTGCGATAGTGTATCCGCCTTCACGGAGGGCATTCATTAAATTCTTACAAATCGTACAGTTGATCACAACTACTCAACGAGATAGAGCGATTCTGCAAGTTTTACGACCTCTTCCTTGGGAACGCTTTGCGCTCGGATTATGTAGAGAAGGGATGAATGCATACCGTACTTCACGTTCTCAGCCCAGGCTATTTCGACATAATTCTCCCTTGCAATGATATAAGTAGCTTTTCCGGCAACTCTCACCTTTGGATCAGGCTGTGCCAAACCGAGATCCCCTGCTACGCCAAACTCTAGCTCAATTCACCCCTTAGCCGACTCATAAACAATTATACCCTCGTTAGTATCGGGGTTCTTTTTCTTGAATTCCTCTGCTCCAGAATATGGCGCAATCACAAAGCCCGCTGGCATGTACCGGGGACGATAGATTGGCAACGGATATGACTT
>DASQQM010000085.1:0-5364 GCA_035643475.1 Anaerolineae bacterium
CATAACATGAAGACCAAGGCGCATCTTTCTTGCCTGCCGTTTTCGGCCCTCTTTCCCTTTTAATGGATACGGGTCTGGGATGGGAATCTCCGGTTGGTGTCCACCAAGGGTTTCGTTTAACTCGGATGGCAACATCCCCAAGCCGTCATAGGCAAACCATTGCCCTGCTGTCAAGTTAAAGTATCCCCGACCTTTGTAGAGGCGGAAGAACGTCATCCCCTCTGGAGTCTTATAGCCGCTGGCCACAAGTGTAGGTCTAACTAACATATCAACCATGTCCCTACCAAAGTTCCATACAAGGGTTTTCGCAGCACCCGGCATCGCATCCTTTACATTTGCATTCGACCATATCACCGGCAGATGTGCAACAGGTGCAAAGGTATATGTGGGGAGCTTGGTAACAGGTCTTGCCTGCAGTACAATAAAACGCTCTCCATCAAAGGTCCACTCGACATCCTGATGCTCTACTCCCTCACCTAGAGCATAAAAGATGCGATGTATGAGGTTGGCAAGCTCGACCAGCTCTGCATCGGTAAGTACCGCCTTGGTGCCCTCTTCACTTTCAAGTTCTCTTGTTACCGTTCCACCACCCGCTTGCGGGAGAACAACTACTGATTTTGTGCCAACTCTTTTCTCAAGCACCTTTGGCGGGCGAACTGTTATATCTAAACAGTACTCATCTGGTTCAACTGATCCACTGACTACTGATTCTCCAAGGCCGAAATTAGCACTTATCGTTATAACATCTTGTCTTCCAGTTTTAGGATCACAGGAGAAGGCCACCCCAGCAGCAGTGGACAGAACCATCTGCATGATAACAACTGCAGCTGCCACATCTTCATCGCTAAAGCCCATCTTCCTGCGATACGCTAGCGCCTGGGGTGTCCACAGTGATGCGTAGCAGCCACAAATGGCCTCGATCATTTGCTCGTATCCTAGTACGTTTAAAAAGGAGCTATGAATCCCGGCAAAGGATGCTTCTCTGGAATCTTCGGTTGTGGCGGATGAGCGAACCGCTACTGCAACTTTATCTAGTGAATTGTTACATAAGAATGCTTCAAGTTCTTGTTCTGCAAATTTAGGGAGCCGCCCCGTAAGAATTGCAGCTCGCAGTTCATCGAGGGCATTGGTTACCTTTGGCTCTGTAACTTCCTCGGCCGTAATACCGGCAAGAGCAGTGGTTTTCTCAAGAAGATCATTATCCTGCAAGAACGAGCGATAGGCAGAAGCTGATAGCACCCCTCCAGGAGGAACGAAAAAGCCGTACCGACCCAGCCTACCCAGATTCCAACCCTTGCCACCAGCTTCGCCCGGCCCAGCCTCAACTGCCTCTTGCCATGTTAGAAGAAATTTTCTTGTCATAATAAGCCCCCTAGAAATATGCGGTAGCCAGTCCATGTATAAGCCATTGATCTACATAGATAAACTTAAGTTCCTATGTATAGGCAGGTGTTCTATGTATGGTTCGGTAGTGCTACCATTTCACTACCATCGATTACGAGGTAATCGCAAAAGTTAATTTATCGAGTAAATCTTATACACGGTAGTACATAATTAATCGGTCCTTGAGACTTATAACTAAAGGTTGTGGATTGGTGAATTGAACAAAAAGCGTACCTGTAGGGCAAAACCTCTTATGCTAGTATAATGTTGTCGCTTACTACGTTAATATAGTTTCTCGCTTTCTTACCCGTGCTTTAGCTAGCCTTAGACCATTACGATGACAGATTACGCTTTTTCACAGACGTCACCGTGGGCTAGCATGGAACCGATGCGCCCACCCTGCCGTCTAAGTCTGTAAAAGGAGGTAGTAGCGTGAAAAAAGGGCTATTCTTAGTTGCCTTACTCATTGTTCTGGTATTAATGGTTGGATGTGGATATTGGCCACCCACCAGTACGGTTCAGCAACCTCAAGATAACGAGGTCGATGAGACCAAGAAGCTTCCAGATTCAGTTACATGGAAAGGGTACACCTTCACGAAAACCGATCATATCTATAAATACGGCGAAGTAGAGCTTAAGAAGGTTGGAGAGTATAAGGGATACACCCTGTATGAAACGCGCGATATCGGTTACAACGAAAAGTTCATCAAAAACCAGGAAGGGGATTTTGTCCTCTATAAGATTAAAGGAGCACTTGTTAAAAAGCCCAACATCTACCTTTATCCAGAGAAAGAAGAGGCAATAAAGGTTTCTATTCAAACGTCCGGAAGAATTACCCAGGCCATCCCGGAGTACAGAAACGGTTGGGAAATTACCGCCGCCCCAGGTGGAAAAATTGGTGGCACGCTTGATTTCCTCTATTACGAGGCGATGATAGATTACCCCTTCACTTTGAATAAGGGATGGATTACCGATAAGCTACACTTTAACAGTGATATGAATTTAATATTGAGAGAAGTTGGGCTTAACAATCGTGAAAGAAGAGATTTCCTGGACTACTGGAGTAGGGAGCTTACGTGGGAAAAGAATCGTTACGCCATCTATTACCTCTCAGAAGACGAAATAGGGAGAGCCGTAAAGCTTAGCTTTTCGAAAAAACCGGACTCAATTTTAAGGGTCTATTTCTACTTCATGCCCGTGGACGGTGAGGTAAAAATCGAAAAACCGATCATACCGCCCTTCGTACGTAACGGATTCACCGTAGTTGAGTGGGGTGGATTGGGACAGTGAGGACCGAATGATAATCGCGCTGCAGCCTACCTTGACTCTCAGAGTTGTTTGGCAACAGGTCCTAAGCACAGAGCGACCCCTCCCCTACTCACCTAGCCTAGGCCAGAACCAAGTTGTTCTGCATCTCGCAGGCCATAACCGTGTGCTTGCAAAGGACCGCGGTAGTAACGGAGCCGACGCCACCCGGTACCGGCGTGATCTTCTCAACGACCGGTTCAACCTCGGCGTAATCGACATCTCCGACGTACTTGCCCGGGTTGTCGGGGTCCTCGTTAATACCTACGTCGATGACGGCCATGCCCGACCTAACGTAGCTGGCCTTAACCATCTTAGCCCGACCAACGGCAGCAACCAGAACATCTGCACCCGCGCATACCTCGGGCAGGTTCTCAGTTCTCGAGTGGCAGATGGTTACTGTGGCATGCTCGCGCAATAGCAGCATGGCCACGGGCTTTCCAACAACCAGAGAACGACCGAGAACTACGACCTTCTTCCCCTTCAGGGGGATATCATAATATTTCAGTATTTCCATGCACGCGGTTGGGGTACAGGGCGCAAGACCGGTGGAGTCATCGGCGAAAACCTTGGCAGCGCTATCGAGATTCATGCAATCAACATCCTTCTCTACTGGAATCATGAAGCGAATCTTACGCTCATCAAGGTGCTTGGGTAATGGGGCGAACATTAGAATACCATTAATGCTCTTATTTGCACCCACCTCTATAATAGCCCGCTCGAAGTCCTCCTGATCGATATCGACCGGGTACGCGAAAACCTCATATTCCATACCTATGGACTCACAGGTCTTCTTGGCGCCGCCCTCATAATAGAGGTCGTCGGATCGAGCACCCACGCGAACGATACCAAGCTTCGGGATGATACCCTTAGCCTTTAATGCTCCTACCTTTTTCGTTAGATCTTCCTTTATAGCATCCGCAACTGCTTTGCCAGCTAATCTTTCTGCCATACTAAACCCTCCTCCCTACTTGCTCAATTTATCGAGAACCAGTTGCAGGGTCTCATCGGCGATCTTCGAGCCCTCAGACAGCAATTTGTCCATCTCGTCCCGGTTAGCTCTAACGAATTCCTGATCTTTAATACTGTTAAGGTTGATTACAACGTTTAACATACCGCTTATAAGGGCGGATTTAAGGAGCACAGCGCCACAGCCGACATCCGAGATGGCGAGCATGCTACCAATTTGACCCATCCTCTGGTGGATTTTAATGCCCTCATAAGACTTGCGCATAATCTCCATTGGTACTGAGCACGCTTCCTTTGAGTACTTCTCCAGGGCATCTTCTTTTGCTTTGATCTGCTCAGGTGTGTCCTTAGGCATCCCGTAAGCCTTAGATAGGGGTTCAAAGAACTCTGCGTCCTTGTCAACTAGGGCCTCAAGCTCGGCCATTATTTTGTAGCCTTTATCAAGCAATTCCTCAACTTCATCCTCTACATCAGCATACTTCTTCTTGCCTGCGGTCAGGTTGCCCACCATGTTAGAGAGCGCTACCCCAATAGCGCCACCCAGCGCACCGGCACCCCCGCCGCCAGGAACGGGTGCCTTGGATGCGAGGGCATCCAGGAAGCCAATACAACTCTTATCCAGCATTGACATCTAAGTAATCCTTCCCTTAATATCTTCTCCCCAGTCAGGCTATCAAAAGTTTTATCCGGTCTTGTTACAATTGTTACCGTAAGTAAACACACAGAGCAAGTGCTAAGCACCACGGGAGCCATCTACTTGACTTATCCCCGACATCTCAATTAATAAGCGTGCGCTTGTAAAATTACCTCAAGTGAAGCGCACATGGAAATGTTTGAATCTTTCCAAATTTCAAATTTTAGGTAATGAAAAAATGCCTTATCAAAAGACTTACAAGGGGGCAAAAACAGTGCTGGCACACTGAAGATGTCCGAACCCTCGCGATAAGCACAATTGATGCAGAGCTTGTTTAATCGTCATACCAAGACAAAAGGTTATGAACTATGTAGAGTGCTCGCGTCAGGTGGTCTCCCCAGTGATCAAACCGAACCACAAACTCAACTGAGTCAATAGTTCCATTCTCAAGCTCAGGCAAGACCTCTTTCAGATCCTCGTATATCTCTGCGAGATCATTGCTTAGCGTTGTAGTGTAGGCTTCCTCAGGCTCATCTTCAGTAAGTGGATACGGTTGTATAAGGTTATAGGTGTCAGCTGCACCAAGATACGTGGTTAGCTTAGACTCAGCGCGCTTGTAGATAGCGTATCTACGTTCTAAGCGCTCCTCATCAGCAGGTGTCTCATCCTCCTCTAAATAGCTATCATCCTCTTCATCTTCTTCATCCCAGGTAGCAACTTCGGCACGGTCATAACGATCGGCTAATAGCAAACCATTCATGTATAGCTTAGCCATGTTCTTGTTGAGTTCTTTAAAGAAGACGCGTTGATCGTAACTTGCACAATCATCAATTAGCCTAATATAGGCCTCGATATCCTCTGATATAGCAGCTATCTCATCGTGCATTGCTAACCTTTCACTAAAGTGCACTAGAATGACCAAATTCTAGCATAATCGGGTAAGAGGGGGACTCACGTCCCCCGTCTTCCCACACCACCGGGCATACGGTTCCGTACCACGGCGGTTCATGAAGTGCTCTGAAATTGATAAAGTCGGTCAAGCAGCGACACGAGACCAAGATTAGCAAAGAACG
>DASQQM010000086.1:0-2901 GCA_035643475.1 Anaerolineae bacterium
GCAAGTATATATCTCTGTCATCGGCGTTGGAACGGAGAGAGAAGAGCTGAATTCGTTGGCCTATGAAGTCGGGCGGTTGGTAGCCGAGCATGGGGCAATTCTCGTCTGCGGCGGCCTCGGTGGGATTATGGATGCTGCCGCGCATGGTGCAAAAGAGGCGGGTGGGGTAACCGTAGGCATACTGCCTGGGCCAAGCCGGGCGGGAGCATCAAAGCACCTGGACGTAGCTATTCCCACCGATATGGGGCACGCTCGCAATGCCCTTGTAGCTCTCGCTGCCGATATCGTTATCGCGATCGGTGCAGGCTATGGAACCCTCTCCGAAATCGGGCTTACCCTTAAGATGGGAAAACCGGTAATCGGTCTCAAGACTTGGGTATTATATCGTGAGGGCAGAGAGGATGAGGGCGTGATCCCGGCAAACACTGCCGATGAAGCCGTTGAAACTGCATTTAGGATCATTCACGAGAGAGAAGGGAACGCTTCATAGGAGATACCTAAAATATGCTTGTTGCAAGGGGGCGTTAATGGTACGATTTCTTTGAGGGTTGGGGGGGGCTAGTATGAGAACGAGTGTTGATCTACATAACTTCCTGCTATCTCGCGATGTCCAACACGAAATATGTCTCGTCGAAATGCCTGCTAGAACAGCAAATATGGCGGCTGCATCCCTCGGCCTTGATCAATCAGAGATAGGGAAAATAGTAATCGTCGAGGTCGATGGTAATCCAGCCGTGGTCGTTGTTCCAGGCGATCGCCGCATTGATGTGAGAAAGCTTAAAAGGCTTACCGGAGCGAACAAGGTCAAGCTAGTTAATCCGGATGATGCGGTACACCTCACGGGGTATGTCCTCGGCAGTACTCCTCCTGTGGCACATGCCAGCAATATGCCGATATATGTAGACCACAGGTTACTTCGAATCCCACTCATGTACACGAGCGGTGGCCAGACAAATACGGTCTTAAAGATCAGGCCCATCGATCTGATTGAGGTAGGGAATGCCCAGCTCGTTGATGTGGTAGATGATGGCCGCGTCTAAGCGAACCACGTATACGAATATAAGCAGACCTTGTGAGCCTGCGTGCCCATGTATTATTATAAAAAGGCAAACGCATATTGCGTCGCATTTGAATTGGGTCTCGCAATTGCGCGATACGCCAGTTCTAGTAGAGGGATGGGCCATTGTCGATTATTCATCTTAGATCCCACCCCGCAGAGCACCGAAGGTGTTCTTGCAGAGCAATGGAACGTTAATAGAGAATCCATTTCACTGGCGATCCGTTGCTCCATCATTAATAGGCAATATTAGATTACTATTATTCTTTCATCGATTAACAGCGCAAGTTGCTGTGCTGGATCAACTTGGAACGACATTGAGCATATTATCCATAGTAGAGGGACGCTGCGAGGAGTGCTATGCTTGCATACGTGCGTGTCCCGTAAAAGCGATAAAAGTGGCGGATGGCCAGGTAGAGATCATAGACGACCGTTGTATCTATTGCGGGCGTTGCGTGAAGGCCTGCCCCAAGGGATATATAAAGCTGGGAGATGATCTTCAGAGAACCTTTGAGTTCCTTTCTTCCGGCAGAAAAACTGTCGTTATATTTGCTCCAGAGTATCTTGCCTCATTCTATCCCATGTCAACTGAACAGTTGATGTTCTTAATCGAGCGAGCTGGATTTTATAGTTTCGAAGATACTGTTCTTGGCGAGGAAATGGTGGCGAGGCAATATCTGCGTCACTTCGCGGCTGAGACCGATTTTCCGGTTATACGATCGACGTGTCCAGCCGCAACGGCCTGGGTTGAAAAATACTATCCCAGCCTGAACAATAAGTTGGCCCCCATCATAACGCCGATGGTTGCCCAAGGCAGGCTCGTGAAGAAGCTTTACGGAGATGATGTTGCGGTCGTATATGCAACACCGTGCATTGCCGCAAAGCACGAGGCCGAATCGCTCGCTTCAATCGATGCAGTTGTAACGTTTGGGGAATTCAAGCACCTCCTTAGGACACGCTTCATTCATTCTCAGGATGAGCTGCCAATAAGACAGAGCCCCAAGCCAGAAGTCAGAAGACGATACTCTGTTACCGGCGGTTTTCCTCGCCCAACGATAGCTCAGTATAACATGTTAGACCCTACGCTTATGGTCGTTCGCGGGGTCAGCGATCTCGACGAGCTCGCAGCGGCAATACGAGATGATGAAATTAATGCGAAGTTTGTTGATATTTTAACCTGTAATAGTTGTATCGATGGTCCTGGACTCGATACTACCCTGGGGATTCACATGCGCAAGCACATTGTGGACAAAGAGTATAGGGATAGGTTAATAAATGCCTCGGAGCAGCTTATGTTCGATCAGGTAGAGCCATATCTGCCAAAGATAGAGACCTATAGGGCATTTGCAAATAGGCAGGTAAGCCTCCCTGTGCCAGACGATCAATCGATCCAGGAGATACTTGCCGAAGGGGGAAAGCTTAGCCCAGAAGACGAGCTGGATTGCGGAGCTTGCGGGTATAGAACCTGCCGTGAACAGGCGATCGCCATATACCAGGGTTTAGCGGAATGGGATATGTGCTTCCCCTTCCAGCGCAAGGTATATAATCAGGTAATAAGCCAACTTAAGGAGAGCGCTGTAACCGATGGATTGACCGGTATTGCGAACCACAAGAGCTTTGTTGAGCGGCTGGCCGTCGAGTTTAACAGGGCTCAACGCTATGGTTCAAGCCTTTCCCTTATGATGATTGATCTGGACACCTTCAAGGAGATCAATGATTCATACGGGCATGTGGTCGGCGATACTGTGCTAAAGACGATCGCCAACACACTGAAGAGAAATATCCGTCAATCCGACTTTGCGGCACGGTATGGCGGCGATGAGTTTGCGCTTATATTGCCGGAG
>DASQQM010000087.1:0-8900 GCA_035643475.1 Anaerolineae bacterium
AAAGAATCCGAGGAGGATGTTTTTAAGACCGCGGAAGAGTTAGGCATCGATCTCCGCGGTGAGGTGGCTTCCCGGCAAGAAATTCAGGAAGCACCAGCATCTGAAGAAGAATAAGAAAGATAAGAGGAGATAGGAGTCAGAATCCAAAAGAAGGGGATTTCCTGGATTCTGACTCCTGGCGACTAGATTCTAAATAACTATGAATCAGTTAATGCTAAAGGGTAGAGATGCAAACCCAAACTCTCTTTACTAGGAGGTTAACTCTTTGCTAGATATTAACAATTTTGATGCCTTAAAAATTGGTCTTACCTCACCGGAGCAGGTTCGCGCATGGTCTAATGGTGAGGTCAAAAAGCCCGAGACCATAAATTATCGTACGTTAAAGCCAGAAAAGGACGGTCTTTTCTGCGAGAAGATATTCGGGCCGACCAAGGATTGGGAGTGCTACTGCGGCAAGTATAAGCGAGTAAGATTTAAGGGTATTATCTGCGAGAGGTGTGGTGTCGAGGTAACTCGCTCTAAAGTCCGTCGTGAGCGCATGGGCCATATCGAACTTGCAGCCCCGGTATCGCATATCTGGTATTTTAAGGGCGTTCCCTCCAGGATGGGATATCTGCTCGATATCACCCCTAAGGACCTGGAGAAAGTTCTTTATTTTGCCGCATATATCATAACTGACGTCAATGTAGAGGAGAGGGAGAAGGATATTCCCTCCCTTAAGATTGAGCTTGAAGAAGAAATCAACGAAGTAAATAAGCAAGCGGAGGAAAGAATCGCCGATATCGAAGCGCAACGGGAACGCAAGACTAAGATTGCCCGCGGTGAGCTAGAGCCAGAGGAGGGCGAAGGCTTGGAGGTTGCTAACGGTGGATCACCGGAGGCGGCCGTAAAAAAGATCGATACCGAGGCCAAGAAGCTGGTAAAAGAGGCGGGCGTTGATGCCAGTAAGAAGATCGAGTGGTTAAATAAGGTCTTTAACACGTTCGAGTCTTTGCAGCCCAAGCAGCTCATCGCCGATGAGCAGCTCTATCGTGAGCTTAAGGTCCGCTATGGTGATTACTTCCAGGGCGGAATGGGCGCAGAATCTGTCAAGGAGCTGCTCGCAAAAATCGAACTTCCAGAAGAGACGAAGACGCTTCGCGAGATAATAAAAACTTCGACGGGTCAGAAGAGAAGCCGTGCAATCAAGCGGCTAAAGGTTGCTTCAGCGTTCAGGAGGTCGGGGAATAAGCCCGAGTGGATGATTCTCGAGGCCATTCCCGTTATTCCACCGGACCTCAGGCCGATGGTTCAGCTTGATGGTGGTCGTTTTGCAACGTCTGACCTGAACGATCTGTACCGCAGGGTTATCAATAGAAATAATAGGCTTAAGAGGTTGCTTGACCTTGGAGCTCCCGAAATCATCGTCAACAACGAGAAGAGGATGCTTCAAGAGGCGGTTGATGCCCTCTTTGATAACGGACGCCGGGGTAGGCCAGTAACCGGACCGGGCAACAGGCCGCTGAAATCATTGAGCGATATGCTCAAGGGTAAGCAAGGCAGGTTCCGGCAAAACCTTCTCGGTAAAAGGGTCGATTATTCCGGTCGATCGGTTATCGTTGTCGGTCCGGAGCTCAATCTGCACCAGTGCGGTCTCCCGAAGGTGATGGCGCTTGAGCTATTTAAGCCGTTTGTCATGAAGAGGCTCGTTGACCAGGGCCATGCGCAGAACATCAAGAGTGCGAAGAGGATGGTCGAAAGGGCCAAACCGTTAGTGTGGGACGTTCTTGAGGAGGTAATACGGGAACACCCAGTGCTTCTCAATAGGGCACCTACGCTTCACCGCTTGGGTATACAGGCATTTGAACCAATCCTTGTTGAGGGTAAGGCGATCCAGATTCACCCGCTCGTCTGTACAGCGTTTAACGCCGACTTCGATGGTGATCAGATGGCTGTCCACTTGCCGCTATCGTCAGAAGCCCAGGCCGAGGCCCGGATACTGATGCTTTCAGCAAACAACCTTCTTTCACCAGCAAATGGTCGGCCACTAGTAACGCCGACCCAGGATATGGTTCTCGGCACGTACTATCTAACCGCTCAGCGTGATGGCAGCCTGGGAGAAGGTAAGGTATTTGGTAGTCGAGAAGAGGCTATCGTCGCACATGAGTCCGGAGAGGTCGATCTCCAGGCAAAGATCGAGCTGCGGGAGAGGGATGCCAAAGGTGAGCGCTCCCGCCTGGAGACCACCGTCGGGAGGATGATCTTTAATACGGCGCTACCCGATGATTTTGAGTACGTGAATTATGAAGTTGGTAAGAGAGAACTCTCCCGGATCGTCGAGAGATGTGCTGCTGAAAGAACGGCAGGTGAAGTGGCTGGTATTCTCGATAACATAAAGAAGCTCGGGTTCCATTACGCAACGCGTGCTGGCCTTACCATTGCTACGGAAGACGTTCAGATACCGGCGAATAAGTGGGAGATCCTCGATGAGCCGGCAGAAGCAGTGGAGAGAATTGAGAAGCAATACAGACGCGGGTTGATTACCAACGAGGAGCGCCACCAGAGAATAGTCGATATATGGACAAAGGCTACTGAGGATGTCTCTGAGGCGATGGAGCAGAACTTCAACAAGTTCAACCCCATCTATATGATGGCGAACTCGGGCGCTCGTGGTAACCTCAAGCAGCTCAGGCAGCTTGCTGGTATGCGCGGCCTTGTCGCCAACCCGAAGGGTGATATTATCGACCGGCCTATTATGGCCAATTTCCGCGAGGGTCTTTCCGTCCTCGAGTACTTCATATCGACGCACGGAGCTCGTAAGGGTTTGGCGGATACAGCTCTTAGAACCGCCGATTCTGGTTACTTGACGAGAAGACTTGTTGACGTTGCCCAGGATGTAATTATCCGGGAGATCGATTGCGGTACCGAGGAGGGGGTCCCGGTGTCTGTCCTGGATCCGGAGGGCGAGGCAAATAAGAATGGTCTTCTCGGAAGGGTGGTTCTTGAAACCGTTGTCCATCCAGAGACGAAAGAGGTCATTCTTGCTCGTGGATCGGAGGTAGGAAACAGCGATGTTAACCGTCTGAAGGAAGCTGGCGTCAGGCAGATAATGGCACGCTCTGTGCTTACCTGTGAGGCTAAGCACGGGGTATGTCGCCAGTGCTACGGCTGGAGCCTCGCTGATGGGCGCATGGTCGATATCGGCGAAGCCGTCGGTATCATTGCTGCACAATCCATCGGTGAGCCGGGTACCCAGTTAACAATGCGTACCTTCCATACCGGTGGTGTCGCAGGTGAGGATATAACACACGGCCTCCCACGTGTGGTCGAGCTTTTTGAGGCTAGAAAGCCTAAGGGTGAGGCGCAGATTGCAGAAGCGAGCGGAATTGTTGAGATAAAAGAGACCGATAAGTTTAGAAAAATCATCATCCATGCAGGAGAAGGTAAGGAGAGGGTTTACCAGGTCTCGCGGCGTGCTCGCTTAAAGGTGGCAAATGGCGATAAGGTTCAGGCCGGAGATCAGCTGACAGAAGGTTCGCTTAACCCGCACGATATCCTTCGTGTGAAGGGCAAGCAGGATGTGGAGCTCTACCTTGTACGAGAGGTACAGGAAGTCTACAAGAGCCAGGGTGTTGATATCAGCGATAAGCATATCGAGCTTATCGCCCGGCAGATGATGCGCAAGGTCACCGTTGCTGAGTCGGGGGATACTGATCTGCTTCCTGGACAGTTAGTCGATAGGCATGTCTTCGAAGAGGAGAATGCACGCGCAGTTGCTGAGGGCGGGGAGCCCGCAACCGCAAAGCAGACCCTTCTCGGTATTACTAAGGCATCTCTTGCGACGGATAGCTTCCTTTCTGCGGCATCCTTCCAGGAAACGACTAGGGTTCTTACCGATGCGGCGATCGCAGGTAAGAGTGACCCGTTGCTCGGGTTGAAGGAGAACGTTATTATCGGCAAGCTTATACCAGCAGCGACTGGCATGAGCAGGTACCGCACGATAAAGGTAAAAACTGTCGGTGAGGAAGAAGAGCCGTATATGGAGGTAGTTGAGGCCGGTGGTCCTGAAGAGATATTCATCGGTGAAGAGCCCGATATTCTTATGGAGGAAGGGCCATCTCTCGTGGGAACGGTTGATCTTATGGGAGAAGTAACCTCACCTGAGATAGAAGAAGAATCCTATCTGCCAGCGGATGTTGACATTGAGGAAGAAGACTGATATATTTATCTGCTGTAATGCATTATCTTAGGATAATTTGATTGTATGAACTGCTGCACGGCCTAAAAGGCCGTGCAGCATTCTGAAAAGCTTTTAATTTTAGCATTGAGTTTTACAATTTAAAGATCGCTATTTTGAGAAGTGAAATAGGAGAATCTGGTTTAAAAGAAGGAGTGTAACTATTGCCGACAATTAGCCAGCTGGTCAAAAAAGGCAGAAAAGAGAAGCCAAGCAAGACTTCGACACCGGCACTACAAGGCGCACCACAGAGAAGAGGGGTCTGCACCCGAGTCTATACGACTACGCCGAAGAAGCCAAACTCGGCGTTGAGGAAAGTTGCTAGGATACGTCTTACAAACGGAATGGAAGTTACCGCTTACATCCCAGGGATTGGTCACAACCTACAGGAGCACTCGATCGTGCTTGTTCGTGGTGGTCGTGTAAAGGACCTGCCGGGCGTTCGCTACAAGATAATCAGGGCAGCTCTTGATGCAGCCGGTGTAGCTGACCGTAAGAAAGCCCGCTCGAAGTACGGGGCGAAAGCAGGAAAGTAAGAGCGGTTAATAACTAATAGCCAAGGAGCCAATTGACTCCTTAAAATAGCGTAGTCGAACTATTGGCCAATGGCTATTTGACTACTGGCTTAAAGCTGAAGGATAAGCCGCTGATCAACAAAAGACCAGCACAGTGAAAGAAAATTTGTTGGAGGATAAAATGCCAAGGAAAGGACCAGTTACAAAACGGGAGATAGTGCCCGATCCGGTCTACAACAATAAGCTCGTTGCTCAATTGATCAATGTGATACTTAAGAAGGGCAAAAAGGGAGTATCGGAGCAGATCGTGTACGAGGCGTTCGATATCATAAAGGAAAAAACCGGCTCAGACCCGCTGACAGTCTACCGGAAGGCTATGGATAACATAAGGCCAGTGCTCGAAGTAAGGCCGCGTAGGGTCGGTGGCGCGACCTATCAGGTTCCGGTTGAAGTGCCAGGACCGAGGGCCACTACCCTTGCTCTCCGTTGGTTGAATACATTTTCGCGGAATCGCAAGGAGAAGAGAATGGCTGAGCGGCTAGCCGCGGAAATTATGGATGCCGCTAATAGCATAGGCGCATCTATTAAGAAGAAGGAAGATCTTCACAAAATGGCCGAATCCAACCGTGCGTTTGCTCACTATCGCTGGTAGCAGTATCATAGGGCGCGGTTGTTAAAGCGGTGCTCGTGAGGGCCGAGCTTACTTATGTTGCAGTAGTCGTTGAAATGCGATGCTGAAAAATGCAATTATAATAAGTTTTGTGTTTAGCTAGGAAGGATTTTACAGATTATGACAGCAAGATTTCCACTTGAGAAAATAAGAAATATCGGGATTATGGCCCACATCGACGCCGGTAAGACAACGACGACCGAGCGCATACTTTACTATGCCGGTCGCACGCACAAGATCGGTGAGGTACACGAGGGCACTGCCGTCATGGACTGGATGGTGCAGGAGCAAGAGCGTGGAATTACTATCACCTCAGCTGCTACAACATGCCACTGGGATGGTCATAGAATTAATATTATAGATACGCCAGGGCACGTGGACTTTACCGCAGAGGTCGAACGCTCACTTCGCGTACTTGATGGTGCGGTTGCTGTTTTTTGTGCAGTAGGCGGTGTTGAGCCTCAGTCTGAAAACGTTTGGCGGCAGGCCGATAAGTATCGCGTCCCGAGGATTGCCTATATCAATAAGATGGATAGGACAGGCGCTGACTTCTTCAATGCGATGCAGATGATGAAGGATCGCTTATCTGCAAATCCGTTGGCAGTCCAGCTGCCCATCGGAAGCGAAGACAACTTCACGGGCATAATTGATCTTGTCGAGATGAGGGCCATTATCTATACCGATGACCTCGGCACCGTTTTTGAGGAGAGCGAGATCCCTGAGGAGTACGTAGATCAGGCCGAAGAGTACCGGCAGTATCTTCTCGAAGCGGCTGCTGAGCAGGATGAAGAGCTATTGAATAAGTATCTGGAAGGCGAAGAGCTGACGAAGGACGAGATTATATCTGCTCTGCGTAAGGCGACGCTTGAGGTGGTTATTACCCCGGTGCTTTGCGGCTCATCGTTTAAAAATAAGGGTGTCCAGCCATTATTGGATGCTGTAAACCTATACCTGCCGTCTCCGCTTGATGTTCCACCGGTTTCTGGCGTACTTCCGGGGACGGAAGAAGTCAGCACACGCGAGGCCTCCGATGATGAGCCGTTTGCAGCGCTGGCGTTTAAGATCATGGTAGATCCCTACGTGGGTAAGCTGACATTCTTCAGGGTCTATTCTGGCGTGCTCAAGGCTGGTGACAGCGTGCTGAATGCTACTACCGGTCAGAGGGAGAGGATAGGTCGAATTCTTCAGATGCACGCTAACCACCGCGAAGAGCGGAGCGATGTTCGCACGGGAGATATCGTTGCCGCGGTCGGCCTGAAGAAGGTTACGACCGGGGATACTCTCTGTGATCAGAATAATCCGATCGTCCTCGAATCGATGGTATTCCCAGAGCCGGTTATCGCGGTTGCAATCGAGCCTAAGACGAAGGCCGATCAGGAAAAACTCGCAACGGCCCTTACAAAGCTATCGGAGGAGGATCCGACGTTTAAGGTTGAGACCGATGAGGAGACCGGCCAGACCCTTATATCGGGTATGGGAGAATTGCACCTGGAGATTATCGTCGATAGATTGATGCGCGAGTTTAAGGTTCAGGCGAATGTCGGTCGCCCACAGGTATCCTACCGCGAGACAGTAAAGAAACCGGTAAAGGATGTACAGGGACGCTATGTGAGACAAACGGGCGGTCGTGGCCAGTACGGCCATGTCGTTATCGATGTCGAACCGCTTCCCACCGGCGGTTATGAATTCGTCGATGCTGTTGTCGGCGGCAGGGTTCCGAGGGAATACATTCCAGCCGTCGATAAGGGGATCCAGGAAGCGATGACAACCGGTATATTGGCCGGATATCCGGTAGTTGATATCAAGGTAACGCTCCAAGATGGTTCATACCATCCGGTGGACTCATCTGAGCTCGCCTTTAAGATTGCCGGATCGATGGCATTTAAGGATGCCATGAAGAAGGCAAGCCCGGTACTTCTTGAGCCGATTATGGCGGTCGAGGTAGTAGTGCCTGAGGAGTACATGGGCGATGTGATGGGAGATTTAAGCTCGCGTCGCGGCCATATCATTGGTATGGAGCCGAGGGCTGGCGCTCAGGTTATCAGGGCGGACGTCCCGCTTGCCGCAATGTTTGGCTATGCGACCGATCTGAGATCGAGAACGCAGGGTCGTGCGACCTACACGATGCAGTTCAATCGCTACCAAGAGCTCCCGCCGAGCATTGCAGAGGAGATTGTAAGCAAAGCGCGGGGTGAGTGGTCGATTGCTTCAGGAAGTTAAGTACCAGGTCACCCGGTTACCGGGTGACCGGAAATTTAAGAACATATAGGGAGGAAAAACATCTATGGCCAAAGCTAAGTTCGAAAGAACCAAACCCCACATGAATATCGGCACAATCGGTCACGTTGACCATGGCAAAACAACCCTTACCGCTGCCATTACCAAGGTGCTTGCAGAGAAGGGTCAAGCTGAGTTTCGCTCATTTGATTCCATTGATAATGCCCCTGAGGAGCGAGAGCGCGGTATCACCATTGCCATTGCCCACGTTGAGTACGAGACGGCAAATCGCCACTACGCACACGTGGACTGCCCTGGGCACGCTGACTACGTAAAGAACATGATCACCGGTGCTGCCCAGATGGACGGGGCTATCCTTGTGGTCTCTGCTGCCGATGGGCCGATGCCACAGACCAGAGAGCACATTCTTTTAGCCCGCCAGGTAGGAGTGCCCTACATCGTGGTATTTTTAAACAAGGTCGACATGGTCGATGACCCCGAGCTTCTTGAGCTCGTTGAGATGGAGGTGCGCGACCTTCTTAACGAGTACGAGTTCCCGGGAGACGATATCCCCATCATCTCCGGCTCAGCGCTAAAGGCGCTCGAAGGAGACGCTGCAGCAGCAGAGGATATCGTAAAGCTTATGGAGGCGGTCGACGCCTATGTGCCCACCCCGGAGCGAGATATCGACAAACCATTTCTTATGCCGGTAGAAGACGTCTTTACCATAACAGGTAGAGGCACCGTTGCCACCGGAAGGGTCGAGCGCGGCAAGATCAAGGTAGGAGAAGAGGTGGAGATCATCGGCATGGTCGATGAGATCAGAAAGACCGTAGTAACCGGCCTTGAGATGTTTCGCAAGCTTCTCGATGAGGCCCAAGCAGGAGACAACATCGGGGTACTCTTGCGTGGCGTTGCCCGTGATGAGATAGAGCGCGGTCAAGTCCTTGCTCGTCCTAAGTCCATCACCCCGCACACCAGCTTCAAGGCTCAGGTCTATGTCTTGACCAAGGAAGAAGGAGGCAGGCATACCCCGTTTTTCAACGGGTACCGCCCGCAGTTTTACTTCAGAACAACGGACGTGACCGGGGTAGCAAACCTGCCTGAGGGCGTTGAGATGGTGATGCCAGGAGACAACGTTGAGCTTACCGTTGAGCTTATCACTCCCATTGCAATGGAGGAGGGGCTTCGCTTTGCCATCAGAGAGGGTGGCAGAACCGTTGCTTCAGGAAGGATCACCTCCATCATTAAGTAGGGAAGCGTTACCGGGCTGTTTTGCGCA
>DASQQM010000088.1:0-8443 GCA_035643475.1 Anaerolineae bacterium
TACTGCACGGGTGCGGGATAATTGCTACAGCACCTAATAACTACGGTCACGTCGTAAGCCATTTGCCCATTATTTGCCCATCAGTAGTCCCCAAACCTACTTTTCACTTCTTTTACGTACACTATTGGAATTATTAAGTATGCACGTTAATACGCTTGTTTACCTACAATTCCACTTAGCTACTTTTAGCCAATTTATAGCAAATCTGCATTCACACGGTAGGGGGTCACTGGTTCAAATCCAGTAACGCCCACAGGACAGAGGCCTAGAATCAAGAATTATGGTTCTAGGCCTTTTATTGTGGGTGCATATTTGGTGTACTGAGAGTTTTGAGCTTCAAGCATGCTTTACGTTTTACAATCAAAAGCGCCAGCATTAAAGTCTTGACTACCAGACACCGGATAAGGTTTACTTTGCTACATTGAAGCAATTATCGGAAGTGGTATAGCTGAAGCGATTTATCACTTAAGAATCGCCTCTACCTGTCCAAAGAAACTCGGCCACTGCAGGCAGTAATTTTTAAGTGGACGACGTAGATACAAGGTATGTTGTAATGGAGAAAAAAAGCAATTCGATCCTATCATTTATGGAACTGCCGGACTATTTAACGCTGCTTGGCTCAGCTTTCAGTATTCTGGCTATGATTTACTCGATAAACCAGCGCTTTGTTATGGCAGCCATACTTCTTATCCTGGCTGTATTATGCGATTTTTATGATGGGAAAATCGCCAGGTTAATTAACAGGAAGAACAAGCAGTTCGGTGAGGTGCTTGACACTTCGGTCGATGCCGTTTCGTTTGTCGCCGCACCCGTAATATTCGGGTATTCGCTGGGGTTGCGCTCACCCATCGCAATCGCCGCATTGATCTTCTTCGCAAGTATAGCTCTCCTAAGGTTGGCCCGGTTCAGTTGCGTGCGCACTACAGACAAGGGTTTTTTTGTCGGGATGCCCGTAACCTACAACAACTTGATATTACCAATCGCTTACCTGGTGATTCATACGGCAAGCGTTGAGAGGTTTCTCCACCCCGTGCTCCTGCTTTTGTACTTCGTGGCTGCACTTTTGATGAGCTCGACAATTAAGTGGATAAAGTTTTAACTGGAGAAGCGATGAGGATAAAAGTCATTTTAAATCCTGCATCGAGAAGAGCGATTAGCAATGGAGTGCTTCGGGAGAGGCTTGGCGGAGCTGATTGCGCTGTGGTGACAACCAGAGGGCCGGGCGATGCAACCGAGATAGCGCGAGACGCGGTTGCCAAGAGTGTTGCCAAACTTGTTGTCGTTGGTGGGGACGGGACCATCAATGAAGTGGCAAACGGGATATGCGGAAGCCATGTTCCGCTGGGGATAATCCCGGCAGGTGGCGCAAATGATTTTGCCACCCACATGGGTATCCCTAAGGATGTTGACCGGGCATTTGATATAGCCCTTAACGGAACGAAGAAAAGGATCGACGCGATAAAGGTCAACGATAGGCATTTTATAACTGTGGGGGGTCTTGGATTTGGCTCTGAGGTAGCCCTGAAAGCAAATGCCTTTAAGGATAACAAAAAGCTTGGCAAACTGGCATACCGGTTTCTGGGAAGCAATATATATTCAGCCTATGCGATATACCAGATATTGTTCAAGCCTGAGTCCAGGGGTGGGTTTCGTTTAAGAGGTGATGATCTTAAGCGAGATGTAAGATTGTGGAACCTCTTCGTTGGCAATCAAGCCGTTTTAGGGAAGAATTTCCTGATTCATCCCGGTGCGGCGAATGACGACGGCTTGCTGGATGTATGCATAATTGGTGAGCAAAATAGCAAACTTAGGCAGTTTGCGACCTTGCTGGTGACAATGAAGGGGAAACACCTTGCGCAGCCGTATGTTGAAGCTTACCGGGCGAAGCGACTCACTATAGATTGCGAAAAGCGCTTGCAGTTTTTCGGTGATGGGGAGCTTATCAGCAGCAGCCCACCTTTCAACATAGAGATAGTCCCAAAGGCGCTACATATCATGGTACCAAAGGTCACGTAAGATGACACAGATTGCTCTGAAATTGTTCACGATAATCGAGATATTATTTTTCATAGGGTTTCTCTTCATCCTCTATATTATTAGGCACAAGGGTTTGGAGGGCCCGCTTCGTAGGGGAATGTGGGTTAAGTATGGCTTATATTTCCTTATAGTCAACACGTTTCTGTTGGCTACATTTATGGGACAACCTTATTTTTACTCCCTCCTCCTTATCATCGTCTTCCTCGGGCTACGTGAGTTTTTTCAGATGCTTGTTGGCAAAGGCATCAGCGCATATAAAAATGTTGGAATTACCGTGGGGATGGGGATCTTTCTAAGCGCTATTCTTAGAGATACAGCGGTGTTCTACCCGGCGATGCTTCTTGGTTTGGTTTCCATACTCCTGATACCGATCTTCAAAGGAGGCGAGGAGTCGGCGATATCAAACATCTCTTCCACTGTTCTTGGTATATTCTACATCAGCTTCTTGTTAGCCCACCTCGTTCTTGTGTACAAGTTAAGCCATGGCTTTTACTACGTTGCGTTTCTGTTTGCGGTCTTGACTATGAACGATGGGTTTTCCGAACTGTTTGGAAGGTCGTTAGGTAAGAGAAGTATGTGGTCGCAGATCAGCCCAAATAAAACCTATGCCGGTTCAATAGGTGGGTTACTGTCGGCAATGGCGGGCTCTCTCTTGTTTAGTTTCTTACTACTCGATATGCCAATCTACTATGCGGTGGTAAGCGGTGTGCTTGTAGGGATAAGCGGTCAACTTGGAGATTTGATTGCTTCGGTGTTTAAAAGAGATGCCAGCATAAAAGATTTTGGAATCATATTGCCGGGTCACGGGGGTATTCTTGATAGGTTTGATAGCCTCATTTTTGCCGCACCGGTATTTTATTACTTCATAATCTTAACCTATTAAGGGGAGAGCCTTATGGCTGAACATACAATACTCATTACAGGGGCTACGGGTTTTGTCGGCAGTAATCTTGCATGTCGGTTTTTGGAGCAGGGCTATAGCCTGAAGCTGCTTGTTAGGGGGGATGGAAGCCGTGCTCAGGATAGAGTCAGGCGAACGCTATCGGGTTTCATCAAGCAAGCCGTAGTCGAAGAACTGGTCAACTCGCGGATAGAGGTTATTGAGGGAGACATAACGCAAAAGAACCTGGGAATGAGCTTGCCTGTTTACAGAGAACTGTCGAAGGGTGTTTCGGAAATCTGGCATTGTGCGGCCTCGGTGAAGTTCGAGGAGAGGCATAGAAAGAGGATAGAGGAGCAGAATATCACCGGGACGAAACATATCCTTGCCCTTACGGAAGATCTGTATTCCGGTTGCCTGCACTACATAAGTTCGACATATGTTGCCGGCAACCGAAACGGATTCGTCAAGGAAAGCGATCTTAGTGAGGAATATGGATTCAAGAACCCGTATGAGGAGTCTAAATTTAAAGCCGAGCAATTGGTAAGGAATCATGTTAAGAATAACGACGTAAAGGCAATTATATACCGCCCTTCCATTATTGTGGGTGATTCGAAGACGTGGAAAACAACGAGTCTCACCGGAATATATGCGGTAGCTCGGGTATTGGACTCGATCGCGAAGAAATGTGCGCTTGGATATGCACAGGGAGATGTTAGTGCTAGAGTAAGAATACCTGGGGCAAAAGACGGCAACCTAAACCTGGTGCCTATTGATTATGTCATAGATGCTATGGTCGCCATATCCAGGAAGAGGGAAAATCTCGGCAAGATCTTTCATATCGTAAATCCGAACCCGCCAGGTCTGCCGGAGGTTTGCGAAGGCATCAGCGATGCTGTAGGGTTGAGGCTTGAATTAACCGATCCGCATGATTTTGCAAAAGAACCGATGACCACGCGAGAGAGCTTATTCATAAGAAACATTAAGCCTTATCTGCCATATCTACGTGACCGGTTTACGTTTTGTGAGGACAATACAAGGAACGCTTTGAGGCACGTCGCTATCGAGTGCCCCCGCATCAACAAAGAGACCATTGTCAACTTCATCGCGTATTGCTGCAATACAAATTGGGGTATGGCGGAATGAAGGCGAATGTTTTGCCGTCGGGGACCGATCATAATGGGTCAGGAGGTTACATCTACCCTTTGCGCTCAAACGAGTGCTTAGAGAGCGCGTTGGTCGGCTCTAAAGCGACCAACCTAGCGAAGATGGCGCTTCAAGGGTTTCCGGTTCCCGAAGGGTATGTTCTTACGGTAAAAGCGTTTCGGGACTTCTGTAAGCATAACCGCATTGTCACTACCGGTGACGTCGATGCTGAAGAAGTAAGTAAGGCGATATGTGAAGGTGAGTTTCCGCCAAAACTTATGCAAAGCATAGACTGGGGGCTCGATAAGTACCCCATTGAGAGCTTTGCCGTGAGATCCTCGGCCGTAGGCGAGGACGGCATACATGATTCCATGGCCGGGCAATTGCAAACATTTCTTAACATACCCCGGGAACTGGTTTATAAAAGCATAAAAGAGTGCTGGGCCGCGATATTCAATGACCGGGTTACAGCATACAGGGAGAAGCGGCGGTTAACCTCTGCCCGGGTTATGGGTGTTATTGTGCAGAAACAAATCCAACCGCTGTATGCCGGGGTTCTGTTTTCGCTCGACCCTTACCTAAAGACGGCCGATCACCTGGTAATCGAGTGGGTATGGGGGATCGGTGAGCAACTCGTCTCCGGAAATGTTACGCCCGAGAGACTTTACGTTCACCGCAAGAGCCCCGTCATCTCTGACGGTGTGAGTGAGTCCCTTGGGAAATCCTTAGAGCAGATCGTAAGTCTATCTCTTGAGATAGAAAGGCTTTTTGAGCACCCAGTGGATATCGAATGGTGCGTAGATGCCACATGCGTCTACATCTTGCAAGCGCGCCCGATCACCGCACTTGCACGTGACCGGGCGGTGATTTTCTCCAATGTTAATATAGGAGAGAACTACCCTCAACCACTGAGCCCCTTTACATGGTCGATTGTCGAATCGTTCCGATCGGCGTATTTTCGCGCCCTTTTTAGGCGCTTCGGGCTGCCGGACTCCGTTATTGACGACGCTTCACCCGTTATCGATAATCTTGTCGGGGTGCAAAGCGGAGTGGTGTATTATAACCTCAGCAACTGGTACGAAATGGTAGCGCTATTCCCTATGGGGCGCTGGCTCAGGAAATTTCTCGATAACTATATCGGCCAGCACGTACCTTTTCGCTACATGCAAAGGCATGATACGTTGAGGATCTTCAGGGAGTGGCGGTATTTCTACTGGGGGACGTGGTTCTGGTTGCGCCTCCTTATTACCTATCTTACCCTGGAGCGGCAGGTAAAGGCCTTCGAGCGCGATTTCTATTACCGGCGAAAACAATGGCGGAATCGACCTCTCGATGAACTTACGCTGGAGGAGCTTGAAGACGAGCTTTTAGATATTAAGGGCTTTCTTGATAAAAACTGGGGCGGGGCTGCGCTGGCCGATTTTTCGGCAATGGTTTTTCCGGGTATATTGGAGGCGGTTTCTAGTAGGTGGCTGGATATATCCTCCGAAATGACGATCGCACGGCTCTTGCAAGGACTCACGTTGAAAAGCACCGAGTCGCTAAAGCTACTCTGGAGGATAGCCCGGGGTATCGGAGAGTTGACGCAACTCAAGAACCTGTTGCTGGACGGTGATTATGAAACCCTTAACCGGTCTCTCAGTGTAGAGCTAAGGGATCTTGTAGACGACTTCATGGAGCAGTTTGGCGGGCGGTGTTACCACGAGCTCATGATCACATCACCCACGTTTGAAGAAAGAACCGATCTGTTCTGGGACCTGGTGAAAAGCTATCTTCTCTCACCGGATAAAGATCCATTCATGCAAGA
Source organism: Anaerolineae bacterium (assembly GCA_035643475.1). GTDB lineage: Bacteria > Actinomycetota > Aquicultoria > Aquicultorales > Aquicultoraceae > DASQQM01. The sequence goes on from DASQQM010000088.1 coordinate 5,871, forward strand.
ACAAACGGAGCGAGCAAATCGAGAAGCGTTTACAGAGGAATGCCTTAGACACATTCGGGGAATATATCACCCCGTATTTCGAAAGGTTCTACACGACGCCCAGTCTGCGATAGGATTTCGAGAGAGGGTGCGCCTTTGCCAGAGTCTTATCTATGGAGAACTGCGCCGTACTGTTTTAGAGCTTGGCAAGAGGTTAACGGCAAGGAATCACCTGCTCGAGCCGGAGGACGTTTTTTACCTTGAGTTTGAAGAGCTGCTCCAACTTATTGAGGGTAAATTCTTATACCCCGAGACCATACCTTCCATAGTCAGCATCCGCAAAGAAGCACATCTTGCTTGCGGGATGGTAGGGCCCCCGGAGTTCTTAGTCGTAGACAAAGGGGATTACCTGAAAATATCACACGCGGAAACGCCTCCTAATATGTCGGAGGGGATATTTAAAGGTCTTGGGGTTTCCGGGGGAAGCGTCACGGGTCGGACGCGCGTCATTCTCGATCCAGTCGAGCAAAACCAGTTGTGCCCTGGAGAAATACTCGTTACGCGGGTTACCGACCCCGGCTGGACCCCGCTGTTTCTTATTGCGGGGGGCCTGATCCTTGAGAAAGGCGGGCTTCTTTCCCATGGGGCGATTGTGGCGAGGGAATTTGGCATACCCGCAATAGTCGGTGTGAGGGGGGCGACCCAGCTTTTAAATGACGGCCAGCTGGTGTGCTTGAACGGCGATACGGGGGAGATTCGGCTTCTGGCAGAAGGTGAAGAGCCGTGCTAGCTGGTTTGTGGGTCTTTATTAGTGAGCGGTTTCCTCTTAAGGTCACGATCCCGCTCACGCTTGTCCTTTTCTATGCATCTTTGTTCTCCGCGCGCATGCCGGTGCTGGAAGTCTTATTGGGCTGGTTAAGTGTGTTTTTTGCGCTGTTCAGCATCCGGATAGCTGATGATCTTTCCGATTTTGATGCGGATAAGGTTCACCATCCCGAGCGCGCGTTATCGTTAGGTCGCGTAACACCAGGAGATCTCAGAAGAATTCTTGCGGGCAGCGTTTTGATTATCATCTTACTCAACATCGCAACCTGGTCATTGCCTGGCGTTGTGGTGACAGCCGGTGCCATTGCTTACTACGCTCTATTCTTTAGCAGGCTTAAGCACCGGGTGCCCGTTGTTTCTCGGCCGCTATTTTCAAATGTAATTTTCGGGGTGGTGTCGCTGTATGCTGGTCTTCTGGATGAAGGCATTACCGTAAGCCATTGGTTGCTCAGCATTTTCATATACACTGCTACTATCGCCCATGAATGGGCACATAGCGCCCATGGGCCAGAGGAGGGCTTTCAAGGGTTACCCAGTTACCCAAAAATAATTGGGCCCCGCCAGTCTGCCGTTGTCGCGTGTGCTTTATTTGGACTATCAGGTGTGCTCGGCTGGCTTTTCTGGATGGAACATACGAGACCGGTGATATTTGGCCTGCTTTTATCTTTAACATCGCTTCATATTATATTCCTGGCGGTGCCCCTTGTGCGTAGTCCGCGGCGGGCCAATGCCCGTCCTTTTTATGTGTATGGCTTTACCTTTTTTATCTTTCCACTCATGGGGTTATGTATTGAAAGCTTGATAGGAAAGGCATTGAGCTAAAGTGATTTCATAGTAGTGATTCCAGTAACGCCCACAGGGTTTTACCTGGTAGATGGATCAGTGGTTTCTAAGCGCTGATCCTCTTGCTTTCTTAAGGTACTATGGAGGTACCGTGTGTAGTAGCTTATTCCTCCCTTTTATAGTGACTCATGCGGTGAAAAATTTACGCTTTTGGTAACAGTATCAGCATAATAGGCAGGAGAGCGCTAAGTTAGTTTTTCATAACTCTCCAGTTGTATTCGTATTCAATGGGACCTAAAATTGAGATGTTGGATGATCCTGACCGGCCATTTATTTAGGCAGGATGTCAGGTGTCCAAGCATCTAGGTGATTACTTGTGAAATCGAAAAAACGACCGAATAATGAACAACTTCAGCGCTTGCAAACTCGGGTTTATGATGCAGCACCCGATTCGATTTTTTTCTTCTCTGCAGAAGACCTCAATATTCTCAGTGCTAATCACTCTGCTATAAAAGCATTAGGCTACACAAAAGAAGAATTGCTACGGATGAGCATTTTAGATCTCTATCCACAAGAAGAGCACAGGTACGTGCATGAGGCTTTATCGCGGCTTCACAAAACCGGCTCTTTTCAGGGAGAACGAATAGTTCATCACAAGAGAAAAGATGGAACACTTATTCCCGTACAGCCAAACGGCGCGTTACTAAAAGTTGATGATCAGGAGTTCGTTCTGTGTTTCTGCCTTATATTAACTTTCACCGTATGACAAAAGAGATGCGCGAAGCCGTAGAGCGCGCCCTTCCGGGAGGCATATCGGATATCGTAATAAAAACCGGCAAACCGATAATGCTGGATGACTACCCAAGCCATCCGGGTGCGGTTAAATCACTTATCGATATGGGTGTAAAGTCGCTGGTAGCGGCACCTCTTGGTATTAGCGGAAAATTATTTGGTGCGATTATCGTCGATAGTTTTACGTTCGAGAA
>DASQQM010000089.1:0-2416 GCA_035643475.1 Anaerolineae bacterium
CAAGGAGGGCATCAAAAATGCCATTGCCTCGGATAATGATTTTATGGCCTGGTGCTTTATAAGCGATACCATGATACACGGGCACGACACAGTAACTGCCGGGATATCAAAGACTGTTACGCTTAAAATGCCGGTTAAAGCGGTTAAGAAAGTGTTTCTCAATCAGGTAACCCCATCCGAAAAGGGCAGTGCGTTATACTTTGAGCATAAATTTATCCTCCCTGATAAGCTAATAATTATTAGCGCTGGGGATGAAGACTCGCTGGGAAAAACGATTGAGCTCGCCTGGATTATCTATGCCGATGCAGAGAGTGAGCGAGGAGAAGCCTGGCGAGAATACCTGCAGAAGGCTAAAGAGAGCCTGATTAATGGGGAATTCCAGGATGCAATCATTGAAGCCGAGATCGCCGTCGAAGTGACGCTCGAAGCCATCGTCTGGGAGTTACTAACCAAGCGGAAAGGGCTCAGCCCAGATGTGGCCGACTGGATTTTAAATAATATAAAAGGCGTAAGTGACCGTTCAAAGCGTGTCATGGAGCTAGCGATTGGTAAGAAAATAAGCGATATAAATCCCATCGTCTATAAGAGCTGGGTAAACGATGTAGCGAAGAAGCGAAACGGGATTGTCCACCATGGGGAGCAGCCCTCAAAAGAAGAGGCAGTAAAGGCAATAGGAGCCGCCTTTGAGATTATCTGGCTTTTACTTGAGCTCGTTAACAGGAAACCAGTACAATTTACAAAGGTGTCTCCCACGTAAACATAACGGAGTAGCCTGCCATACGTATCGGTCTCACTTACATCCTTAACCAACCGTACCTCTTTGCCCGCGACAAGCCTTGCATTTGCCTGGGTTGCTTCTCTCTATAGAGGTCTTCATATCGCTCAGGGGTATCAATTCCGATGTAGCGCACCCTTCGAACCTGCCTATTGGTGAGGGCTACCTCGATGGTGTCGCCATCAATAACCCGGGTTACCGAGGCGCGCTCGAAGTGCGATTCCGCCAGCGGTGTATCTTTTTCGGCGAGCCCTGGCCTAGTTGTCACATTGCGGTGCGTCCGCTTTGCTGTATTATCCGATGAACAACCAGTAGGTAGCAAGAGGAATAGCATCGCTACTAGTAGAATTACGAATCTGCTGTTTATTGCCATTTCTAATCCATGATCGCCTTTGCAATTAGCATTCATATCAGCTATCAGCTATGAAGAATTGCACCTGATAGGCTAGCTGATTGATACCGCCCTATCCTTTACACGCCTTTTTATCCGTAGTTATCCTATTTACGGGGTGATCTCCGCCAGTCCCCAGTCACCAGCCTCCAGTCCCCGGTCAGTGGGGTAAGAGGTGTGGGTCTAAAGCCATTAATCTATAGGACCTATATACTGTAGAACTCTTGCTTCTCTATTCTTGCTCCCATATTCTATCCTTCTGGCTTCTCTATCCTCCTCCTGTACTCCTGAATTCTGGCTCCTGGCTTCTACTTTATTCTATTAGTTGAAATACCGGCAACCATCGTATAGAATCAGTGGTGTTATGGCCCAGAAGCTCAATGGCGTGGAAACGGGCTACCCTGCGGGGTTATGCAAAAAGCTCGAACCCGAGATAGCACGTATATTGGAGGATATGGCCAAGCACCTCGGCTCGGATGCCGCCGGCTTCGCCCTTGTAAACGGTGATGAGTCGATCGGTTACTGTGCCCTTTATAACATAGTGAATTATATGGGGAAGTTAACGGTCTCAAAGGGAGTCGACGTCGTAGGGATGGTATTGGCGACCGAAACGCCTATAATTATCGATGATTACCCTGCATTTTCGAAAGCTATATCTGCATGGGTGCAACTTGGTACAAAATCGGTAGCAAGTGTTCCCGTCTCGGTGAAGGGAAGATTGACCGGTGCGGTTACAGCCCTAAGCATCGATAAACAAAGGTATTTCTCGCGGGATGACGTCGGAAAAATTCAGCGGTATGCTGAAAAAATAGCATCGCTTTTAGAAGCGGCGATCACAGAACAGTAAAGAATCGATTGTTACAGTAGCTCAAACATCGCTAGCCTGGCGCTGTCTTAACCTTAATGCAATGATGGCTATATCATCTTGGGGCTTTCCTCCAGTGAACCCTTTCGCGATAGCAACCATTTCTTGCGTAATCCTCAGCGGATCATTGCCGCAAGCAGCCTTGCTTAACTTCTCAACCATACAGTCCTCCCCGAGAAGGAGATTGTCCTGTTTTGCCTCGATTAACCCATCGGTATATAGAATTATGGTATCGTCCAACGATAAGTAGAGCTCATTCTCTTCATAGGCCATTTCAGGAAGAACACCAAGGGGTAGATTACCCTCCGTTTCACATATGATGCACTCAGATCCTCGGCAGATAACGATCTCTGGATGCCCAGCACGGGTAATCACCAATCGTCCG
>DASQQM010000090.1:0-3713 GCA_035643475.1 Anaerolineae bacterium
GCACCTTTATCAATAAGAGTGCAAGCGAGATGACAGGCTACACCCCTGAAGAGGTGATAGGCAGAAACGTCCATGAGCTCATTCACCACCACCATCGGGTAGATGGCACACCCTATCCCATCGAGGAGTGCCCCATCTTCAGTGCTGCAAAGACTGGGCAGGGAGTAAGAGTAGACACCGAGGTCTTCTGGAGAAAGGATGGCTCCTCTTTTCCAGTAGAGTACTCTTCCTACCCAATAATAGAAGATGAAGAGATAAAAGGCGCTGTTGTTACTTTTACTGATATCACCGAGAGAAAGCGAGCAGAGGAGCTAAGTGCTGCTTTAAATGATATCCAATCAACGATAAGCTCCACCCTGGATTTTCATGAGATCATGCAGCGAGTTATCGTAGAGTCTGCCAGGGCGATAGGGGCTGAGGCGGCATTGATAGCGCTTAAAGAGGATAATGTCTGGGCAGTAAGGTATACATTTGGGTACCCGCAGGAATTTATAGGAACGCAATTTACTAGCGAAGAGGCTCCATTTATGACTTCTGTTGCCGGGGCTAAAAGACCGGTCTCTATAAGTGATGTCTACGGTGATGAGAGGGCCGATCGCGAGGTAATGGAGAGATATGATATTCGCTCGATCCTTGCCATTCCTATAACGATATGGGGAGATGTTATCGGTACCCTCTTCTTCAGCTATCGGTCCACCCCAGTTGCTTTTACCGAGGCCCAGGTTGATTTTGCAGGCGATCTCGGGACATCGATATCATTTGCATTGGAAAATGCTCGGCTTTACGAGGCCAAGCGCAATATTGCAGATACCCTCCAATCGGCCATTCTTAAGGTACCAAGGGAGATACCTGGCATTGATTTTGGTTACCTCTACCGTTCGGCAACTGAGGTGGCGAGGATCGGAGGAGACCTCTACGATTTCTTTGAACTTGAGAATGGTAGAATCGGTTTCGTTATCGGCGACGTCGCCGGGAAGGGCCTTGAGGCGGCCGCGATAACGTCGATCGTTAAGAGCACCATCAGGGCATTTGCACATCGAGATCACGCCCCATCCCGTGTACTGGCCGAAACAAACAGCGCCATCGCGAAGCAGATGGAAGGAGGGCAATTCATAACGGCGATTTATGGGACAATTGATACTGTCTCTGGCTCTGTGGTAATGGCAAGTGCAGGCCATCCCGATCCATTCGTCTGCGGCCCAGAAGGATGCATGCAGATAACCGCCAGGCGAAACCCGCCGCTCGGTATATTCCCCGGGATTAATTTCGATTCTTTTGAGGCAAAGCTACATATTGGCGATACCCTGGTGCTTTATACCGACGGGTTAATAGAGGCCAGGCGTGACGGCGAGTTATTCGGGGATGGCCGGGTGCGAAAAGTCCTGAATTCGGTTAACTCGGCGCCGACCAGAGATATTGTTGATGCGCTTCTTACATCCGCGGAAGAGTTTTCAAGAAACAGGCTGTCAGATGATATCGCCATCGTGGCGCTCAGGTATGTCGGGGCTCCCGGAAGGAGTCTGGAGATGCTCGGTGGTGTGCAAGGCGCATCGGATCTATAGATTTCTTTACTCCTCAAACTATTGACTAAATCGGATAGCCAAGCGTATCATATCAATAACAGTTGATATAACCTTGATTGATATGAGGTAACTATGGAAAATTGCTGCATAAATGGATCGGTTGAGTTTAACAAGCTACGAGACCTTTCTGAGTATCTGAAAGTCATTTCGGATATTAATCGCCTGCAAATCCTCTGTCTTTTGAAGAAAGGTGAGCGCTGCGTCTGTAATATCCACGAGCCCCTTGCGCTTCCACAAAATCTTACCTCGCACCACTTAAAGGCACTGCGTGATGCCGGCCTTGTCGTCGCCCGTCGTGAAGGAAAATGGGTTCACTACCGGATAAACACCGAGAAACTTGAGTATCTAACTAATCTATATAACCAAATAATTTTAGGAGGAGAATGTGGAGATCAAAGTACTTGGGACAGGCTGCGCCAACTGCAAGAAGCTGGAGGAAAATGTGTACGAGGCTCTCTCTAAGCTTGACATGTCAGCTGATGTTCAAAAGGTAACCGATATCGCAGATATCATGAGCTACGGGATTCTCTCGACCCCGGGGCTTGTCGTTAACGGCAAGGTTAAGGTTAGCGGGAAAGTTCCCGGTGTAAATGAGATAATGAGCCTGTTGAAGGGATAATTCGATTATGTGGCAAAAAGCCGTTGACTGGTTTACATATAATCTGCTTGGCTTTGAGAAGACTTCGGTGTTGGGTGAGGCCATAAATTTCTTTATCTATGACATGGTAAAGATTATCTTCCTTTTGACCCTTGTTATTTACGGCATAGCGATCATTCGCTCTTTTATCCCCGCTGAGAAGGTTAGAGCAATTCTCTCAAGCAAGAGCGAGCATGCCGGTAACGTTTTGGCGGCGCTTTTCGGTATTATAACGCCGTTTTGTTCATGCTCAGCAGTGCCGCTTTTCATCGGCTTTATTGAAGCCGGCGTGCCGCTCGGTGTGACGTTTTCATTTCTTATCGCTTCGCCGATGATTAATGAGATCGCGCTCGGGCTTTTGTGGTCGCTCTTCGGTTGGGAAATCTCCCTTATCTATATCGGGTCGGGGCTTCTGATCGCAATTGTTGCCGGTATTATTATAGGGCGATTAGGGCTTGAAAAATGGGTTGAGGATTTCGTTTACCAGATAAAGGTTGGCAAGACAGCTACTGAGGCCGCTAAGCTTACCTGGAAAAGCCGCTCAAGCGATGCCTGGAGCTATACAACAGGGCTCGTGAAGAAAATATTGCCGTATATCGCAATTGGCATCGGCATCGGCGCATTTATTCATGGCTATGCTCCCGAAGAACTACTTTCTCGGATCGCAGCAAAGACTAACCCGTTGGCAGTGCCTGTGGCTGTTCTCATCGGTATCCCTCTCTACTCAAATGCTGCCGGCACTATCCCAATTGTAACCGCTCTAGTCGGCAAAGGTGTTCCCATGGGTACAGCACTTGCCTTTATGATGTCGGTAACAGCGCTTAGCCTACCTGAAATGGTTATTTTGAGAAAAGTGTTAAAGAAGCAGTTATTAGCCGTGTTTTTTGGAACGGTTGGTATAGCGATTATTTTTACGGGGTATTTGTTTAACCTGGTGATTTAAGAAGAGGAGAGGCAATTGAGACAACTCGCTATTGAGTGGAGACATCTTGAGTTAGACGGAAAAACATGTCTTCGTTGCTCTGGCACAGGCAGAACGTTACATTAAGTTGTTGCAGGATTAATGAGAGACCTTGCGCCGCATGGAGTAAAAATATATTTTGTGGAGACCACCTTATCAGAGACGGAGATTTCTCAATCTAACGTAATCTTGTTTAATGGGGTGGCGCTTGAGGATGTTTTAACTGGCGCTAAGGCTTCTGAGAGTTGTTGTGAGTCGTGCTCATGCTTGACTGGCAAGGAAGAAGTGTATTGTAGAACAGTTGAGTATGAAGGTAAAACCTATGAAGAGATACCTGAGGGTTTAATCTATAAAGCGGCACTGAAAGCCGCTGGAATAGAACCTTAAAAGGATAAGCGATGCATGCGTACTACCTGTTGAGGTTGCTATTTTTCTATGTTTATGTACCGATCATTTGCCTAAAAAGGCGGGGTTTAATAAATGTATCAATATGTTGATACATAGTAAGCATATGTATTAGTACTATTGAAGG
>DASQQM010000091.1:0-12533 GCA_035643475.1 Anaerolineae bacterium
TCGATGAGGCCGGAGTGCTCGAGCACGATCTTTTTCTGTCGCATGAAAAATGGTGCGTCAAGCGAGCGAACATTACCGCCATCGCTCTCCTCAGCCGCACCAGTAACACCGGCCTTCTTGCTCTTGCGCCCCGTCTTTTTATCCAGGCTCTTGATTATCTTTTCGGCATCACCGGGGGTGATGCCGTCGTATACCTCACGTTTTGACTCGACCACTACGATCGGCCCCTGAGAGCAGAGACCTACGCAACCCACTCTCTCTACGAGCACGTCGTTCTCACGGCCATGCTGTTTAACCTCTTCTGTTAAGGAATCCTTGACCTGATCGCTGCGGAGCGATAAGCATCCGGAGGCCATACAGACGTTCACTTTGTGCTTAAATTTCTGCTTGCGCTCTTGTTCGGCCTTGCGAATTTCTAAGAGTTCATCAAGCATCATTGGGCGGTCACCCCTTCTATGGTGGGATTCTGCGGGGCAGGGCCCTCAGGGGGAGCGGTAGGTATACCGGATGGCGGAGTACCGCCGGATTCGCTGGCGATCTCCGTCCAATTGCGCACCCGTTTCTTTATATCATCGGTGCCTATCTTGCCGGCCATCTCGCCATCGAGAACAGCTGCGGGTGCGAGTCCACAAGCGCCAAGGCACCTGGCCGTCAAAACAGATACCTTGCCATCGGCGCTTGTCTCGCCTGGTTTTGCTCCGGTGACATCCTCAACGGCATCCAGGAGGTCTTGCGCACCCTTGATGTAGCACGCCGTTCCCGTGCACACGACGCATGTGTGCTCGCCATGAGGTTTGAGCGTGAAGAAGTGGTAAAACGTCGCCACACCGTAGACCTGGCTTAGCGGCACGCGCAGCGCAGCCGATACGTACTTCATGGTTTCTAAGTCCAAATAGCCGAATGTCTCCTGAGCGGTGTGCAGCGTTTGGATAAGAGCATGAGGCTCGTAGCCATGGCTGCGCATTGTTCTGTCAACTATCTTCCACCTCTTGTCATCAGACGGTGGGGAAGGTTTCTCGAAGCGCATCAAGTGCACCACCCTTTCAGCAGCTTACATAAGATCGGTATGTGGTGTTTGTACCCGTATGAGCCTCTAACTATTACCAGGATATGATGAGTTGCGGCGCCTTATGCTGCAATTGACTTTTTGTCGTTGGGCTTGCGTGGATCAGATAACAACTAGGAAGCTAGAGCTATACATGTGTAACTGTTTATCTAGCACTTCTTACTTCGCCTCGTAAAATTTGAGATGCCTCCCAGTTGGTTGTAGAATTTACATAGTCTGGAGGATGGTACATGGGAAATCATGATTATATAAAATTCTTGGGCACTGCTGGTGGTCGTTTTGTTGTTGCCAAACAGTTGAGATCTTCAGCGGGGACCCTTATCAGCATAAAAGGAAAAAACATACTGTTAGATCCGGGCCCAGGTACGCTTGTTAGGTGTGCAACTGCTAGGCCACGCATAGATTTAAATAAGATTGATGCAATTATTCTCACGCATGCACACCTGGATCACTCAACCGACGTCAACGCGCTCATTGATGCAATAACGGAGGGCGGGCTAAAAAAGCGCGGGGTTTTATTCGCGCCGGATGAGTGCCTCAATGGAGATAATGCGGTTGTATTGAAATATTTAAGGGATTATCTGCAAGAGATCACAGTATTAAGGGCAAGTTCAGAATATCGTGTAGGCGAAGTAGCTTTCAAGACTTCTATTAGGCATCAGCATGGAGTTGAAGCGTATGGTATTAAGTTCGATATAGATGGGCTTAAAGTGTCATTCATGGTTGACACGAAATACTTCCCTGAACTTATCGATGATTACGCTGACTCAAATATCCTTATATTGAATGTCGTTATGGATAAAGTCCATCCAGAGTATGGTAAGATACTACACCTTTACTACGAAGATGCGGTTAATATCATCAAAGCAATAAAGCCGCAGAAAGCCATACTGACCCATTTTGGTATGACGATGCTCAAAGCAAAGCCGTGGGTGCTAACGAAAGAATTATCAAACGAATTAGGCATTGACATTGTAGCTGCATCTGATGGCATGACAGTGGTACTCTAAATGTCTCTAAAGCCCGAGAAGTTGTCAGCCAAGGCTTTGCTTGACAAACTTTGTTTTAATTATTAGTGTATGGAAAAAAGAATATGTAGGTACGGGAGCCACTGGCGGTGGCTGAGAGGCTGGGCATAACCCAGCGACCGTCTGAACCTGATCTGGACAATGCCAGCGAAGGGAACGCGTAAGGTTTGAAAAACCGTACCATCCTGCTGGTACGGTTATTTATTTTTCGAGTGAACTGCGATAGAGCACCAAAAGTAATCAAGGGAGGTAATGAGAGATGAAGGGAGAGGCAATATTTGCCCCAGTGGGTGAAGCTTCGGTAACAAGGGCTATCATCAGTGAATTTTTAGGTGAGCTTTTAGAGTATGTTGAAAGCGATGTAATTGTGGTTGGGGCTGGGCCGAGTGGGCTAATGGCAGCAAGAGATATGGCCAACTCGGGATTAAAGGTGGTCGTAATTGAGAGCAATAATTACTTAGGTGGCGGTTTTTGGGCTGGTGGGTACTTGATGAACAAGGTTACCTTCAGAGCGCCCTCTGAAGAAATACTAGAAGAATTAGATATACCGTACAAGGAAATAGAGCCTGGTCATTTTGTTTCTGATTCACCCCATGCTTGCTCTAGGTTAATTGCGGCCGCTTGCGATGCAGGGGCGAAAATATTAAATACGACGAATGTAGAAGACTTAGTAGTGCGCGAGGATGCGGTACGTGGTGTTGTTATGAACTGGAGTGCGGTGTCATACATGCCGAAAGCGATTGGTTGTGTAGACCCGGTTGCTATCGAATCGAAAGTTGTGATCGATGCCACCGGACACCATTCACACATAGTAGGTCATTTTGAGAGGCGCGGTATCTTAACTATGCCGGGCGAAGCGAACATGTGGGTTGAGCGGTCAGAAGATGGAGTAGTGGAAAAAACGGGCTTCGTCTACCCCGGCCTCCTGGTAACAGGTATGGCGGTTGCTACAGTATATGGTTTGCCAAGAATGGGCCCAACCTTTGGAGGAATGCTTCTGTCTGGTCGAAAAGCTGCAAAATTATCGATTGAGGCTTTAGCAGAACTGGAAACAGACTTAGCATAGAATGCTAACGTATAGCATAAATAGGATTGTACCAGGATAACATTAGCCGAAGTTTCGGTTGATGTATTCTACCGGTGGTTGAACCAATTCAAAGTTCAAATTACCCATCATGTATATCCATAAGGGTATGTTATAATAGGGCTGCGGTTCTATTTCAATCTATTGTTTATCTGCCGCTGGCTGTACCGATCATATTGTCGGTTGGCAATAGTGACGTTATAGCCAAAGCGATAAACTGAGTATATATGTGTTCGGGAGTTTTTCGTGCAAGAGCTACAACAGCGAGGAGAGCGGATCTGTCCGCTCTTACAGGCTGATGAAGACATTTTTTGTTCTGAGGGAAATTGCAACGCCTTCGATAAGAAAACGAATAGCTGTCTTTATATCGAGGCAATCCAAAAGCTTGCACCCCTGCTGGATGAAAAGGGATCAACCGATTCGCTTCTATTCCACGGCTATGATTTTATGAGCATCTACTGGAAGCACTCTAGGCAGATTTACTATATGAGTTATTCTATGCTTAGAAACAGGGAAGATGCAGAGGATATTACGCAAGAAACTTTTATTCGCCTTTGTAAAAGTATAGTCAGGATTGGTCCTCACGTACCTATCTTCGCTTGGCTGTACCGCACAGCAACTAACCTCTGTCTTGACAAATTGAGGAAAGAAAAGAATTACAGAGGTGTTCGTCTCGACACATTCACCAATCCAAGCGCTCTGGAACAGAGGGCGGTCCACTTTGCTGGGGCGGTGGGTACAGACTGTAATATCGAGCTTAGTGAAAATATGGCCCTACTTAAGCACTTGATGGATAGCTTACCACCCCGCTATAGCCAGATTCTCGTGCTCCGCATCTGCGAAGAGCTCCCATCAAAAGAGGTTGCAGAAATACTAAATATTACACCCTCCGCTGTGGACACCCTGCTATTCAGGGCAAAAAAGAAGTTTATAGCCACATATCGGCAATTGGTTTAACTATAATTCGCCGGTACTCCCATAAATATCCTCCGAACGGTCTTGGTTAACCAGAACTTAAAAATTTCTCAAAAAATGTTGGCAATTAGTGAAAGATTTCACCGACTCAAACGTTTTATTATTTAGAAGCTTAGGTTAGGGTGCCCCATCCTCGAACTGGGGTCCCTTGTATTCCAAAAGCTATATAATGAACATTTAACAATAGTTTTGCAGAATTTTAACCCAATCCGTCTGTTAATAAGTTAAACTAGCCATAGATTGATTGAAGCAGGGGGTTTACTTTAGGAAAGGGTTAACCACGTGGGTTGTAGTTATAAACGCATGAGTTCTTGGTTTTACAAAGCCAAGAACAAAAGGTGTTTATAACTACAACGATTATTTAGCGTTGATTATAGATTCCTACATAGAAAAGGAGGTGAAATACATGAAAAAGAGTATCCTACTGTTGGCCATCATTCTTACAGTAGTGATGGCCATATCCGTGTCAGCAGCTATTGCTTCATCTGCATCAGTGACTATCACTAGCCCTACCAGTGGGTCTACTGTTTCTGGGAGCGCAGCCAAGATTTCGGCCAATTGCTCAGGCGATGACCATAAAATTTCATCGGTTAAGTATATAATTGACGGTTCAGGTGAGATCGATATGTCAGGCCCAAATGGTTCGACATCTGGTACCTGGACTGCTAACTGGGATAGCACCAAGGTTAGCAATGGTTCCCACACTATCAAATGCAGGGAATATCTCTCAAACGGCTCATCGGTGACAAGTTCATCGATCACTGTTACTGTTTCCAATAGCAGCAGTGGTAGTGGCTCCTATGTCGTTATAGCCTACAACGACCTCGGTATGCATTGCGCATGCCCGAATAACGACTTGATGATTCTCCTGCCACCGTTTAATAGCATCAGGGCGCAGGTATTCAAGAAGGGTAGTCGTGACCCATCGCTTGTAACCAGCGGCGTTACCGTTGAGTATAAGTCGAACGAGAATACCGAGGCTAATCTGCTGCAGGATGAGGAATACCTGAAGTGGCTGGATAATGCTAACAAGTTCTTCCCAACGTCAGCAGGATTTCCGACGATTAGCAGAACCAATATCGTCGGCCTTACGGGCAATAAGCTCAATGGCACGATGAAAGTTGAAGGAAACCACTATGAGGCTACCGGTATTCCGAACTATCCGGCAATCGACCCTAATGGAATCTATGATTTCTTCGGCCAGAAGAGGAATCCGTACTTATCAGCTGATGTTACTGTTAAGAACACCTCAGGTACTGTTTTGGCGAAAACCACAACGGTCGTTCCGGTCTCCTTTGGAGGTTGCTGCAATTGCCACTACAAGCTCGCCCAGGATGTCCTTGGAAAATCAAATCCAACTCCGGACGAGTCATTTAAGGTCATGAGCGATATCCATAAGAGAGACACCGGTGTTGACTTCTATTCCATGAAGCCGATCAGGTGTTCATCATGCCACGCTGACCCAGCAGTGGATGGCCCGAATGCCACTAACAAGAACTGCACGACCACGTTCTCACAGGCACTGCATCTCTTCCACGCGAAGAGCGCACTGGTCAAGAGCCAGTACTCAGCAAACATTGATAATGATTGCTATGCCTGCCATCCGGACAGCAACAATGTTAAGTGCTACAGGGGCCTACATCAGAACACGAGCTACAAAGGTCTTAATATGTGGTGCTCTGATTGCCACGGTACAATCCTAAACCGCAAGGATAGGACGGACTACAAAACACCGTGGATGTACAATTCGCTGCCGAAGTGTAAGAACTGCCACTCAGCGCCAAATACCGAAACTTCATTATCAACCACCGGTATCTTTGGTCTGTTCTTGGCAAGCACCGGTCATGAGAATAAGGTATTGTGCACGACGTGCCACGGTGCGCCGCACGCCGAGTTGCCAGCCTCGAATCCGTATGCAAATGACAACGGGCAATCCATTGCCTTACAAGGTAGTAGCAATGGAGGACGGGCAATAGGGGTGTGCGATGTCTGCCATACCGGCAGGAGTACATCCTGGGGTATGCCACCTCATTGGGGCGATTAGCACCTTAGAGTGCTCTTTAGGAGCATAATAGCATGAAGCTAGTAGAGGGGGCTTTTAGCCCCCTCTATACTATGCTTGATTTCGTTCGCTCACTGTGAATAAATAGTGCAAAAGGCTATTTAGGTTTGGAGTAAAAAGATGAAGCATAAGATATTGGTTGGTTCACTGCTCATAACGGTTTTAGTAACTATGGCCGTCGGTTGCCAGAGCAAACAGTCGACAAAAAGCCAACCTATCCAACCTGTAAAATCAGTACAACTGACGAAAGACTTTAAATTTAATAAGAAGAAAACCGCGTACTATGTCGAGGGCTTACAGGGAGAGAAAGATTCCCCAATCTCCGTTCCAAATGCGTATTATTATACCTATGGCATGCAGGCCTTCGAACGCGATATTAAAAAGAGTTATAAGACAAAGCTCGTCTCATTTATCAAGGCATCGCAGCAAAAAGACGGTGGCTTTGGCTGGGACAAGCACGCCACGAGCTCTGACACGTTTGATACTTTCTGCGCCGTGTGGGCTCTTAAGCGAATCAACGCCCTTAGCCAGATAGATACTTCTAAGGTTGAGGAGTTTATTGCTTCGTGCAAGAACGACGATGGCGGCTTTGCCTTTGCTCCAGGTCAGGGCTCAACCCTGCCCCACACGAATTATTGTATTGCCACGCTAGATATGCTTGGGAAAAGCTCTGCCATTGATCGATCAGCAGTTATAGGCTATATCAATGGATTGAAAGCTGCGCAGGGCGGGTATGCAGTGCGCAAGGGCGCAGTGGCAAATGCGAAAAGTACCTATGCTGCACTTCGCGCGTTAGAGGCGCTCAATGCGTTAGATACCGGTGATAAGGCAAAAACCGTCTCGTTTCTTGAGAAGGTTCAATCGCGAGACGGCGGTTATGGGTATATGGTTGGCGAGAAAATAGCTCCGGTTCCTGAAAACACCTTCTACGTGCTTTCTTCGTTTAGAATCCTGAATGCCATAGATAAGGTTAAACCTGCTTCGCTCTCGAAGTTCTTAAGGGATCGCTACACTTTCGATGGCGGTTTTTGCGACGTTTATTCTGGCAATTCACAGTATCCCACTACGTATTATGGCGTTGGCAGCCTGGTTAGCTTAGGTATTCTTAAGGACCCTGAAGCTAGCGACTAGGGCAGTGCAGGGTATCAAAAAACTTGAGTATTACTGGTCTAGGGATACCCTTAAAGGTAATGGCTTTAAAGCCATTACCTTTAAGGGAACTGATCAACGATTGTATATTAAGCAACGGGTAGATCGATTCCGTTGATAAACATAAAGTAATTGAAGGAATTTAAAATACGTTAAACACAAGGGGTACTGGGAAAGGCTTTACGGAGCCTTTCCTTGTGTAATCAATTTAGTCATTAGGTAACGATCATGATCCTTAAAACCGGCCCTACGATAGAAGGCCTGCGCTCTGGTATTAGTCCGATCAACCTCAAGGTGAAGCGCATTAACCCCGATAGTGCGGCAGAAATCCTCCGCGAGCTTAATCACTCGTGCACCTAAACCTTTTCCTCGGTAGTCGGCTCGGATATAGAGCTCGTCTATAAAAGCATCCCGGCCATAATATTCCAGGCTGTAGCCGAGCGTTATTATGAAATAAGCTATGGCCGTATTGTCCTGTTGAATTAGCCATACGTACCCAAGTGAATTATCCATAAGTAATCGTTCAAGCGCAGCAGGGGTGAGGATGTCATCGAAAATGAGGTCGCCAGACTCGTCGTAGAACTCACGTATAAGCTGCAAAAGCTTATCGGTATCTGAAATTTCCGCAATCTTGAATGCTATATCCATATCACAGCATCTCAGCCCACGATTCCCATATTAGCTATTGACAATATACCATACCGGGTATACGATATTGCTTAGTTTCATGTTTTATCGAATTACTGAATAGCAATCCATCTCTGATATAATTCAGTGTAATACAGGATCACAATGACACTTTAGAGGAAGGAGCGATGGGTGTGAAGTTTGGGGTATTGGTTCAAGAGGGACCGTATCACCATGAATCATCTGATAGTGCCTACCAGTTTGTAAAGGCCGCTATGGAAAAAGGACACGAGATTGTAGGCGTGTTCTTCTACCATGACGGGGTTATCAATTCGACCAAGCTAACTGACCCGCAGCAAGATGACAGGCATATTCAGAAAAGGTGGTCCGAGGTTGCCGAAAACGGCGTAGACCTCGTTGTTTGCGTAGCTGCAGCAAAGCGCAGGGGAATAAACGACGATGTACTCGCCCCCGGCTTTAGGATCTCGGGTCTCGGGCAGTTGACCGAGATGGCTATTAAGGCAGACAGATTTGTCACTTTCGGAGCTTAGTTGAAAGGGTGAATAACCTAGTGAGCGATCTAACCAAGATTATGATTATGATGCGTAAAGCGCCTTACGGAACAATTTACTCTTTCGAGGGTCTAGAATCGGTATTAATAATGGGCGCATACGAGCAGGATATCAGCCTTATCTTTGTTGACGACGGCGTGTACTCCATAAAGAAGGGTATGGACACCACACAGCTCGGCATAAAGAACTTTTCACCTACCTTTAGGGTGCTAGAGGGCTACGATATCGAGAAACTCTACATTGATAGGGAATCCATGGAATCGAGGGGGCTTACATTAGATGATTTCGTTGTTGAGCCCGAAGTCCTGGACAAAGAAGAGATAACGAAATTGATGGAAGAGCAGGACGCCATATTCCCATTCTAGGGATAGACGTTACCTTATGCCAACAGAAGACATAAAATCGCACGAGGCATAAGCGAGTTCTATGATATACGCTTTTGATTATTAATAGTAAGCGGTAAAGGAGGCAAAATGCTTCATCTAGTAAATAAGTCGCCTTATTATGCGAGCAGTTTGGATAGCTGCACAAAATTTGCGAAGAAGGGCGCCCCTATATTACTTATCGAAGATGGCGTTTACGGTGCGATGGCCGGGACATCATTTGAGAGTAAAATGGCAGATATCGTGAAGGATTTTGAGGTCTATGCTCTTAAAGCGGATCTTATGGTAAGGGGCATAGATAAGGTTGCACCGGGCGTAAAGGAAGTTGATTATGCCGGTTTCGTGGAACTGGTAGAGCAACACACTACGACCACATGGTCTTAAGAGCCCGACCGTGTGCATGATGCCGAAGCCAGTTGCTCTTAGGGCATGGTTAGGTAGAATATAAAGATTTATACACTAAGCTAGCCTTCCAAAGGTCAGTGGGGAGGCTAGCTTAGTCTTTTTATGGTTTGAGTATCATTCTAAGGTATCAAGCATGAGGGAGCGTTGGTACGCTCCTGTTTTTAGCCGATATGAGGAGCGGCAGCAGCAGGTCATCAATGCGATCGATGATCTGCTTATAATGCCCTCCAAAGCGCTTTGAGTTCGAAAAGAGCCTCTTCCTCATGCGCTGTATCTGCTCATCATCGCTCTTAAGCGGGCTTAGAGGCCGGTAATTCATGGCGTAGCGCTCTGATGTTAGCAGCTGCTTGGCCTCTTCAAAGAAGGGAAGTGCGAGCTCTCTTATCTCTTCAAGTTCTTTTACTATCGCTTCGTCGAGATCATCAAGGACTAGCGATAACTCAGCGAGCTGTTTCAGCATCGCGTAGAGCGTGCAGTACTCTATGCCCCTGACCCCACGCCGCCACTGGATTAACCAGGAGTTCCTCCAGTACCACAAGAAATGTTCCTCGCCGAAGGAGATCAGGTCCAAAGCCAAGGCTTCGAGCTCCCTCGTAAGGTTAGTTACTGTTTCTCCCGTTCGTGACATGGGTGATCTGGCTTTAGTAATATCTGAGTCTCTCGATGAGGCCACCGTTGATGTTACCGCTTTCCCCTTTAGTAGGTAACTGAGCATATTTAATAGGACTCTATGCCCTAGCTCATCCTCGGGTGTTTCAAAGTGCAGGTAGGATAAGAGTACCTTGCCCCGGCCGTAATCCGCTTCAATAAGTGCTGGCTCTCCTTTAATCCGGTTTGGGTTCAGGTTTGTCCCATAGCTCCGCTCCCATCTGTCCCAATCGGTAGTAGGACTAACTGGCAGGTCGGCGACGAACGATCCTTTCTCAGGGTCACCGTAGCTAGCGAGCACCTTAATGCCTCCAGTGTCAGCTATTGAGAACTGACCGGGCCACCATGCATGAAAGGCGGCACCGTCAGGAATGTTCTCCCAGATGGGGTGATCAACCAGTTCGTGATGTAACTGAATCTTACCGCTAAAACTGGGTACGCGGATGCTCGTGGGTTTTCTGCTGATCGGAACGAGGGAGATCCCATCATCATGTTGTAATGCCATACCAGCTCCTCCACAAAAGCCAAGGTAACTGCCACCTTCTTTAATAAAGCGACGGGTATGCTCTTTACCGAGCTCTCCCAATGCTACAACTTTATTGCTCGCCCAACCACCGGGGACAAAGAGCACATCATACGTATCAAGAATCCCCTCTCGAATATCAGCGGAGGTAATAAGGTCAAAGTTAATGCGAAGTCGCAGAAAAGTTTTAAAAGCGATAAGTCCCCAAAGGAACGATTCATCCCAGAACAATGAAACCCTCCCGACCCCCGAAGGACGGGGAGGGTTACTGTCGCAGGTGTGTTTTGCATTCGCAATTTCTGCACTTGAGGTTACATCCAAAATAGCCTCCAGGTAGGTTGCACTGAGATTACGGACTAAATTGCCAGCACACTACCACATTATAAGCTAAGGAACCTTCGGATTAAACGATATTATGTGCCTTTAGCTATGCATTTTCTGTCGCGGGCCTCTCGAGAAATCTTGTAAGCGCAAATCCTGAGACAGAAGCAGTAATGGTTAAAACGCCTGCTGCTATAAACAATGTATGTAAATTAGATACTGCGAGCATGATGCCCAGAAGAGGAGGTCCAATTGATTGGCCCACCTTCATCGTTACTCCAAACATCGAGACGAGGGCCCCACGGTATTGTGCCGGGGCGAGTTCGGTTGTAATCACCTGTAGCGAGGGCATATTCAACCCATGCCCTAGTCCGAATAGTAGGAGCGGTAGTACCAACATAGGCAGGCTTCCCATAAATGGAATCAGGAAGAGTGCCAGGGCATAGAGGGAGAAGCCCGCAAGCACGATACCTGACTTAGTGAAACGGGTTTGTAGTTTGCCATTCTGAGAAGAGGCGATAGCAGCTGTGATCGACATTATGCTAAAGTAGCCGCCGATCACGGCTGGGCTTGCATTAAACCTGTCGCTTAAGAGCACACCGAAGTAGGTGAAAATTCCCCCATAGAGGAGGATAAACGTAAGGGCACCGGCAAAGAACACGATAACGGGTCTGGGTTGCCTGGCGAACGACCATATATCCCTAACATATTTCGACATGCGAGTTTCCGTTTTAACCGGAGGAGATTCCATGAAAAGCACGGCAATTGAGAGCGGTATTGCAAGCATAAAAAGGAGGAACGGGTAATTCCAGGATATAGAGGCAAAAGCGCCGCCTATAAGCGGTGATATGCTACTACCAATACTGAGAACGCTCGCGTTCTCCCCCATAGCCGTGGCACGATCAATCCCATGAAAGATGTCGCCGATTAAAACCGTGCTGAGCAAAACCAGGCCGGATGCGCCTACACCCTGGAGTATTCTTAGCAGAAGCAGCATCTCAATGTTTTTTGCAAAAAAGCAGGCGGCACCGGCAATACCGAATAGAGTGAGGCTCGGTGCGAGGATTTGTTTCCGACCATATCTATCTGCAAGCATGCCAATAATAAAGGCGAGCAGTATGCCAGGGACCGTAAAGGAGGTAATTACCAAGCCGATACTTTCCTTTGGGATATGAAGCTCGCTCGCCATAGCAGATAGTGTAGGGGCTATTAAACTTATGCCCATTATACTCATAAAAGTCGTGCCAAAAATAACTTGCAGGCTCGGATTTTTAAAAGTTGGGCTAAATCTATCCTTTTCCATAATCAACAATACCTCAGGGATTGTAGCTCAGCCATTCTGTAGTTGCCCCATAGAAGGGATGCGTTTTTTGCTCGATAATCTGTTTGCTCGATAAATCAAGCGATTACATCACTATAGATGCGACTACATTTTTATAGATGCGAATACACTTCTATAGGTCTATGCTGTTGTTATAGCCCTCAGTCACAGAGCAAAGCAGCTCTTCTTACTAAAATGTAAAATCACTCGATTAATAGAGGATTATACCCAAAATTCGCTCAGGAATGAGCCCGCAGGGGTAGATGGCGTCCAAAGAGAGGTTAATGAGGCCTAGAGCTGATTCCCGAGTACAAAATGTTAGCTCCGGTGAGGGATAGACATCCGAAGAGAATCACTGCAAATGACAGG
>DASQQM010000092.1:0-4171 GCA_035643475.1 Anaerolineae bacterium
TGTAAGGAGGCTACAAGGCATGAATACCAGCTCGTCATCTAAAAGGTCACCTCTAACATTCTTTGTATTGGTTTTTGCTCTTGCTATTCCATTTTGGCTGCTTGGTGGAAGACCGCTCCCGGGGCCTCTGAGGAATCTTCCCGTGAGTGCGCTCCAGACCGTTGTCCCGCTCATAGCGGCCTCAATCCTTGTCTACCGAGAAGAGAAATTTAGTGGCATAAGGAAGCTACTCAAGAGAGTTTTCGATTATAAGAGCATCAAGGAAAAGATCTGGTATGTGCCTATCATCTTCTTGTTGCCTCTTATCTATTTGCTGGCCTATGGAGTAATGCGCCTGATTGGGCTACCAATTCCTGAACCGCTTCCATTTCTGACGATACCGCTCCTTTTTGTTCTGTTCTTTATCGGCGCTGTAGGTGAAGAGCTGGGCTGGACAGGCTATGCCATTGATCCCATGCAAGATCGGTGGAACGCGCTCCAAGCCAGCATTCTCTTGGGGTTGGTATGGGCCATTTTTCACCTCGTACCGTTGGTGCAGGCTCAGCGATCTCCGGCATGGATCGCCTGGTGGGTTCCCGGCGTGGTTGGTTTGCGGATACTTATTGTTTGGCTCTATAACAACACGGGAAAGAGCGTATTTGCGGCCATACTCTTTCATGCCATCGGCAATGTCAGTAATACCCTGGTGGGGGAGCAGGTCTGGCCCTACCCATTTGGTACCGGACAGATTACTGCAATCACGGCTGTAATCGTAACGTTTCTCTGGGGCTCAAAGACATTAGCTCGGTATAGGTATGCTGCCACGCGCTAACTAATATGGACACGTTGTCTACCCTTGACCTGCTAACCGGACTGCTCTCGACGGTTAGATGCTGCTCTCACTTAGGGTAGGGGGCTGGGAGTTATAGGGATATATAAGAATGAAGACCGATCCGGGGATGCACTTTTAGAGCGCCAACAACAAGGAAAACCGCTTATAGAGCGGCTTCTATGCTTTTTGGGTATTGCTACGGGTTGTAAGCCATTGCTCAATAACTCTAAAGAGAATCCATAAAATCCATAGCTGCATCCCTCTCTGCCTCTCCTAGTTTTGTCTGATGTCCCTGGTGAACCTATGGTATACTACATATGAATGCCACGTTACTTAAAGCGCTGATCCTCTTGGTGCCGGTATCGATCCTCTTTGCCTGGTCGCTTTCATTGTTCCTGAGAGGAAAAACGGTATTTACCTTTTTACAGGTAATCGGTTCGGGTTGTCTCGTAGTGGTCTTACTTGCTCATATCTGCGAAGCACTTCATCTATTTTCTTTTATGCATTGGGGTTCTCCCCACAGCGCTGGCCATTACCTTGATATTTCAAGTGTTATTCTGGGTCTTGCTCTATTTCCTGTTGGATATTTGTCTTACATGCTTACAAAGCGATATACAAATAACGTCTGATGCGAACTGTTTTAGCAATTAATGGCAGGAATAAGAAAGAAGGTGTAACTTGGTACAAAAACCCTACCTTGCGAGGTGAGTAATGTATCAAAAGTTAGACACCTTCTTTGTGGCATTATACACGATAGTAGATGACCTCTATCAAGAGCAGTTTAGTGATGCTATGAAGAGAAAACCAGGGGTAAAGCCTAAATTTGCAGATAGCGAGGTTATCACCCTCTCTTTAGCAAGGGAGCTTTTAAGCTTTGCCTCAGAGAGATGTTTCTTGGGCTTTGTGAGGACGAATATGAGCCACCTGTTTCCAAACGCAGTAGAGCAGTCGCAGTTTAATAGAAGGACACGGTACCTTCACTTGGCTATCAACCATTTAAGAAGAAAACTCTTAGATAAAATAGGTGCTGGCCTTGAAGCATACCGGGTGATCGATACAACAGATGTTCCGGTTGTTGAATTTGGCCGGGCCTGCTCTACCACTCTTTTTAAGGGTGAGGCCGCCTATGGTCATTCATCGTCTAAGAAGGCGACCCACTATGGGTTTAAACTCTTTGTTATGGCAACACTAGAGGGCATGCCACTAGATTTTGGCCTGTTTCCGGCAAATACCGATGATCAGGTAACCGCAGATGATGTGCTTGATTTTCACAGAGATATAATCGTTATTGCTGATAAAGGCTTCCTTGATAAAGATCGAGCACTGTCCCTTAAGAAGGAGCGAAACATAACGATGCTCTCGCTGAAAAGAGCTAACCAAAAATTATACGATAAGAAAGAAAACAAGCTTCTCTCCTCATTCAGGCAGATCATCGAAACGGTAAATGAGCTTTTGAAAGATCACTTTAATCTAGAGAAACACCTGGCGAGAACTTTAGAGGGACTAAAAACAAGAATAGTTACTAAAATTACTGGTCTTACGATTGGCATCTATATGAATAAACTGTTTGGTTTTAATGCTTTGGCGTTAAGATGTCTGGTGTTTTAATTCACATCAGACGTTAGTAGGAAATAACTGTGATGTTTTCCCTCACCATGCGTTGTAATAGGTGAGGGGAGGTGAAAATGCGGTGGATGCCACGACAGGGGCAAGACCCTGGCCATGGAAATATTATGAAAAGAAGATGCGCGTTTGGTGTAATCAAACGTGGCCTGAAGTTTACCGGTACGTCTACTACCACGTGCAAAATCGCCAAGAGGCTGAAGATTTAGTTCAGGAAACATACGCACGAACCCTCAGGAGGTTTTCTTCCTCAGATCAGCTGCCAACCCAGCGATATCTAATAAAAGTTGCTCTTAACCTGATCAGGGACCGCTGGCGGAGACAGAAAGTCCACGGCACTCAGATCCCGCTGGAAGAAACGTTATTGCAACAGGATAGCGACGAAGACGCCACCATTAACCGTACTCTAGTACGGGAACTCATGGCACAGCTTTCCGAGGAGTATCGTACGGTGCTTCAATTACGAATCGTGGAAGGGTACTCCCGCGCAGAGACAGCTCGGCGCATGGGGCGAAGCGAAGACGCAGTTCGCGGTTTGCAATACCGGGCGGTACGGATCTTACGGAGTTTAATGCTGAGACACGTAGAGGAGGTGGAAGACCAATGAGACAATCTGTTGAGCAAGAACTAGACTTGCTTATTGATTCCTTAAACCAGGAACAACAACCTAAACAAATATCTAATCGCGAAACAGCAGAGCTACTGGCCGTGGTGCGGGCCGTGAAAAGCCTTGGCAAGCAGGCTGAGCCCAGCCTAGACCTAGGTAGCCGGGTGTATAGTGCACTCGGCGGGCGGTCACGTCGCCGCTGGGCATTACCCTCGGTTGCAGCACTGGTAGCTGGACTGCTCCTACTGGCTGCGATCACTACCTGGACCAGCTTTTTAAACCGCGATGTGGTCTATGCTATGGAACAGGCAATCGCACGGTTGAATAATTACTACGGGGTCCTTGAGGTGCATTCCAAGAACGCGTCTGGAGAAGAGTGGCCGATCCAGCGAGTGGAAATCTGGTCAGAGGGTAAGAAATATGCCACCCGCCAGGAAGACGGCACTTTAACCGTAAATAACGGCGAGCGCCGGTGGCAGGTGCGCCCCAAGTTCCAGGAAGTAGCAGTGCTTCCCCTGGTACCCGACCCGACTCGGCATGAGTTTGACCTGCGAGACGAGGCTAAACGAGCCAGGCAGTATCCTCACTCCGTTGTCGGGCAGGAAACAATCGCTGGGCGCCAGGCCATCAAACTTAAAATCTCACCGCCGGGAGGGTTACCATATTACCTTTGGGTCGATGCGCAGACTAATCTGCCCCTGCAACTGCAGACGGCCATGCAAAACTCGCTGCAAACCACATATACATTCGTGAGTTTTGAACCTGACACACAGATCGATCCCAAAATCTTTAGCTATCAACCGCCTGATGGGTACAAGGTGGTGGAAAAAGACCCCGGACAACTGGTAGCGACGCCTGGAGAGGCGGCTACGATTAGCAAGATAACACCGCTGCTCCCGCTAACCTCACCTTCCCGTATCTTTGCCTTCCAGGACCGTATCGTTCTGGACTACGGTGATACCACTATTATTGAAACCGCTGTCAAGGGGGCCTTTAAGCCGGTAACCAATTCCGCGCTGGGTACTGCTGCCGGTGGTCCGCTAGAAGTGTGGCAGGAACGGTTGCGGTGGCGGCAAAACGGTATCGAGATCCAGGTCGAAGGGCCGCGGCGCGTAAATCTGGCCAGGCAG
>DASQQM010000093.1:0-2874 GCA_035643475.1 Anaerolineae bacterium
TCCCCTCGAAATCAGATATAAGGAGGGTGGAGGACAAAATCGATCGCCTCATCCTGATACAAGGCCAACCAGTTGCCGAGGGGGAGGCGGAAGAGGAATCTCCAGAAACGCCTTAAGCGCGTATCGCGTCGATTTTATGGCGCGCCTTCGCGCCTTTTTATTTACGATCAATCGGGTAGACTCAGGACAGAGGGGTCAGAATCGGGATTTGGCGTTGGTTTTGCCCTTGCGTTAGATTCCGGTTTTGGCTTTCGCACTAGGTATCGTTTTAACATCAAGTATAAGGGATTGGGCAATATTTACCGAGAAGTATAGGGAGGTATCTGTCGTGAGCGCGGTGAATGAACTAATCGGGAGCTTAGAGCGCATATCAGTTCTGGAGCACGAGTTGACTTCGTGCGGGGAAACACTCGAAGAACAAGCGAACTGGCTGGAATCAAGGATCGATGAGTTGGTATACTGGAATCACGACGGCTGGGATGGTGAGCAAAAGCTAGAAGTGCTTGCGGAGCTTTCTCTTCTGTCAGAGCTTTGCGCTTCTATCAGCTTTGATAGAATGATAGAAGCGCGGGAAAAGTTCCAGGATTTATTCCCGGAGCATTTCAAAGAGTACCTAGATCACCTGAACTCGCTATCCCAGTGGGTTTCGTGGCCTGGGTGCCTTGAGTGTCGACACTTTAACGGGGAGTGCTCATTAAGCCAAACCCCGGTGGAAGTATCGGGCGGAAGATATGGTTCTGAGAAGCGTTGTAAGCTTAAGGAAAGAAGGGCAAAAGCTGCCTAGCGATCTTCCGCCCAGGCATGATATCGCATACTGTGGAGGGGAAGATGGAGGATAAAGCCGAAGGCGGACGATCGCTAATCGAGTCGATTCTGAACCTGATCGATCTCATTTCAATCTATGTACGTCAGCAAACCAAAAGGACGGTTGATCAAAGCATAACCAGACCAATCGGGAATGCTGCAAGGTCAGCTGCCTTCCTCATATTATCATTTAGCCTGTTCTCGATTGCTGCAATTTTCATCGCCGTAGGCCTATTTTTGCTACTGGCTTTCCTGGTCGGCTACATATTGGCTTACTTTATCGTCGGCGTACTTCTTGTGCTTGCCGGATTTATTTTCCTACGTCAAACCGGTATCCGCAAGCCCCCCAGCCAGGGTCAGTTAGAAGAAAGAAGTGCTGACAGAAGTTGAGCTTCATAGGCTTTTTAAGCGATTTTGGCCTGGAGGATGAGTGGGTTGCCGCATGCAAAGGTGTTATGTACCAGATTTCACCGCTCAGTATAATCCTCGATATCTCTCATGAGATACCCCCTTTTAACATACAAAAAGGTGCACTTGTTTTGGCAGCCTCGCTCCCCTATTGCCCGGTCGGGGTTTACATGGCGGTTGTAGATCCGGGTGTTGGCGGGTCGAGAAGGCCGCTCGCTGTAAAGGTGGGACGGGGGGATATTCTTATCGGCCCCGATAACGGCCTTCTTATCCTGGCAGCAGAAAAGCTTGGCGGTATTGAGCTCTGCGTGGAAATAACAAATCGCCAATACATGCTTGAGAGCGTAAGCCCCACATTTCATGGGCGAGATATTTTTGCGGCGGCCGCAGCACACCTTTCAAACGGCGTCGATATAGCGGCTGTCGGCCCGCAGGTTGATCCAGCACTTCTCACAGGAGTGCCCTGGCCAAAGCCGGTTATTGAACCGGGAAGAATCACCTGCCAGATTATCGATATCGATAGATTTGGCACCCTCAGGCTAAGTATTGATGCGCCAGGGTTTAAAGAGCTCGGCATATCCATAGGCGGGTCATTATGGGCTAAGGTATCCGGGCACAGGCACTTGATGCCGTTCGTTGAGACATTTGAAGCCGTTTCCGCTGGCGAATTCCTCGTGATCATTGATTCCGCAAACTGGGTATCGATCGCCCAGAACCTAGGAAGCGCTGCTCAGCAGCTGGGTGCCAGCATTGGGGATGAGGCTATCCTTGTGGCTCCGGCGCATGAGGCATCCGGTATTTAGTATACAGTGATTGCCATACTGCGACTAATACTACTTCAGGGAACACCACTTAAACCCGATAACTATTACAATCACTGGAAGAAGCTTAACTGGCAAATCAGTGCATGAGCTTTGCTTATTTTTCTGACGATTGGGTAGAACAATATCAAATTATTTTATAGGAGGAATCTACGTGTTTAGAACCAACGCCGAGCTCATGAAACAAGCGCGCGATGGTGGTTATGCCGTGGGTGCTTTTAACACTAATAACTTAGAGATAACGCAAGCCATTTTTCGCGCTGCCAGGGAGGAGGAATCCCCAATAATTCTGGCCATCTCGCCGTCTGCCGTGAAGTACGCTGGTGCAAGAAACTTAGTGGCCATGGCGAGAATAGCCGCAGAAGAGACGGGCGTACCGGTATCCGTCCACTTGGATCATGGAACCGAATTCGAACACCTGGTCGCCGCGATCAAGGCAGGCTTCACGTCGATAATGTATGACGGATCGAAGTACCCGTATGAAGAGAACGTTCGGCTAACCAAGGAGGCGGTGAAGCTCGGTCGCGCCGCAGGGGTAACGGTTGAGGGTGAGCTCGGAAGGTTGGTCGGAACTGAAGAAGAGATTACCGTATCTGAGCGCGAGGCATCGATGACCGATCCTGATCAGGCGCTCGATTACGTTGAGCGTACCGGAATCGATGCTCTAGCGGTTTCAATCGGTAACGCACACGGCTGGTACAAGGGGAAACCACGGCTTGATTTTAAAAGGGTGGAGGCAATACGAAATAATATCGGCGACAAGGCGCTCCTTGTTTTACACGGCGCCTCTGGAATCCCTGATGAAGATATTAAAATGGCAGTCTCACTTGGAATGACCAAG
>DASQQM010000094.1:0-3458 GCA_035643475.1 Anaerolineae bacterium
GCTGAGCGCCATTTTCTGCTTCTGCTACTACCTCTAGTTCTGAGACTTTCTCGATAACCCTTCTTAGGATTAACCTCATGGAGGGGTCATCTTCGGCTAGTATGATCCTTAGCACACACCCACATCCTTCTTACAGGCAGCTAGCTCTTCTTAAGGTGCTCTGGCACCTCTGGCTGGTAAAGGAGCCACCAGCTTGCTGGCTGCACTCCAGAGACAGCTACTACAAGAGCTACGGTAGCATGGCGGAAAGGAGCTTAAACTTCGTCTCGCGTAACAGGTTCCAGCCCTGCCGTAATATTTCTGCAGTGATTCATGGGTAGTATAAGATAAAGAGTGCTTGTTGTCTGTCGCCAAAGGACTCAATATTTAGAAGTTCTTGTCACCCAAAAGTCCTAATTTAGCATTAATTTTGCCCTTTGGTAATAAACGCATCACTTGGCTACTTGCCTTGCCGTGACCATGGGCGTATGTTACCATAACTAAGTATTTATCAGGCTAGTTGCGATGTGTGACCTATCAGAGGCCTACCAAAATGACATTTGTGAAAATGGTGCCAGCAAAACAAATCACCACGCTGTATCTTTTGCGGTATCGTTTGTTAGCTCTTGCGTATGTGGCTTTCCTTGCTTTAAGCGGCCTAAGAGATATTTCAGGCGTATTACTTGCTTTTGCGATTATTTATACCGCGCTTTTACTGAAATTTAGGTCAATAATAATAAACGAGCTTCAAAGTCGGCCATATCTAATAGTACTCGATGTGCTTATTAGCTATTATTTTGTTTTCGCTTCAAACATATACGAAACCCCATATTTCCTATATAGCTTAGCACCACTTATGCTCGGAGGGTTTCTTTTTGGATACCGCAGTGCGTTTCTCTTAAGCGGTATTGAGGGCTTCTTACTTGTCGTTGCTGCGAAGTGGAGCGGTTACTCATTTTCAAAAATATTTGGAGAAACTGGCGAAAGCGTCATCACTTATTTCTTCTTCTATTTCTTCGTCGCCATCATCATGGCCTATCTCTCTGATCTACTAGATAAGCTAGAGATTGCAAACAAGAGAAAAGAGACAGCTGAATCAGGTCTTAGAGAGGCAAAGAAGTGCCTAGAACTTTCTTTGGTCATAAACCAGCTCTCGCTTCGTGAAATGCAGGTGCTAACTCTCTCATCTGAAGGTAAAACGATAGATAAGATAGCAGCCGAGCTTGAGATATCTAATAATACTGTCAAGACGTACTTAAGAAGGATATATGAAAAGCTAGGTGTTTCTTCAAAGAAGGAGGCTATAGCTTTAATTGCACGGCAGGAGGCTTTAGTTGAGTAACGTAAGGGCGAATCTTTTTCACCTGCTTATCATACGCTGGGCTGCGCTTGTTAATACAGCACTTCTAATTATCTTTGGCGTAGATAAAGAATCGCTTTTTCTCTTTACTACCGTGGTTCTTTATTGTTTAGTGCTTACTATATTCTGGAGAAGGGTAACTACCCTTATTGAAAGGCACCCACTATTAATATTAGTAGACCTCACCATATCAAGCATACCAGTTACCCTTACTGGCGGTAGCTGGATAAGTCCGTATTATCTTTATTCTCTTACGAGTCTTCTTACGGCTTCTTTCTTTTTACACATAAAAGGGGTTTTAGCTGCTGCTGGATACCTTAGTATCCTTTATACGATAGGTCTTTTTTTTAACGAAAAAACCTTATTTAATATCGTTAGGCTTCAAGACTTTGATATACTACTTTCGAGCTACTTAGCCTTTTTTATAGTCGCAATCTTCTTCGGCTATCCTGCTCATATCATCCGAAAGATTGATAAAGCAGAAGAGGATACGGTAATAGCAGAAGACAGCCTACGCGATACCAAAGAGCTCATAGAAGCGGTTGTAGATCCAAGTGCCCTCTCTTGCAAAGAACTAGAGGTGCTTACCTCTTTGAGTGAAGGAAAGACGAACGCTCAGATAGCTGAAGAACTTCATATCGCAGAGAAGACCGTCAAAAACCATCTCTACCGCATCTACAAAAAACTTGGAATTCACACCAGAGAAGAGGCTATTATCTACTACCACGATAATTGGCATGAAACCACCATATTGAACGAGTAGCTAAGCGTTTAATAATTCCCAGCACAGAGAAAAGCTGCGGCAATCAACGCAACCGCAGCTTTACTGGTCTTTTCCAGCGTATAAATATTAAGCGGTTCTTTCAGCCTCTTCTGATATCTCCTCGGCCCTTCTTCTTGCCATTTCTCTAGCGCTGGCCATAGCCTCAGATGCCCGCTCGCTAATTCGGCCACGGGTCTCATAACCGCTTGCAGGTGCAAGCAATATTCCGGCTAGTATGCCGAAGGCAAATCCGGATACCGCAACAAGGGCAAATGTTAATAGGTTCCTCTCCCGTGCTTCCTCTAATAGCTCAGAGGCGCGCTCTCCTAGCTGCTCCCCGGCCGCCATCGCCGATCCGCGAATAGCCCTCACGCGTTCTGCCATCATCTACGCCGCCTCCTTTCTTATGATCGAGATAATTTATATTTTCCCCTGCGGAAGCGATATAAACGAAAAAGCCCGCCGGAAGCGGGCTTTATATGCTTACTTTGTGAAATATGCAAGCGATTTTTAACTCTTGACCTTGCTCATAAGATACTCATGTATCGTGTTTGCCGCCTTGCGGCCAGCTCCGGCTGCAAGGATAACGGTTGCGGAGCCGGTTACGATATCGCCGCCGGCAAACACGCCGGGCTTTGAGGTCTGACCGTTCTCGTCGGCAACAATGTACCCGCGCTTGTTAAGCTCAAGTCCTGGCGTGGAATTGGGGATGATCGGGTTCGAGCCGGTACCGATGGACATTACAACGGTATCGACTTCGATAACGTACTCAGAGCCCTCGACGACTATCGGACGCCTCCTACCTGACTCATCCGGCTCACCTAGCTCCATCTGGACGCACTTTATCCCGCGTACCCAGCCATCCTCGCCAACAACCTCAATTGGGTTGGTAAGAAGTCTGAAGTCGATTCCTTCCTCTATCGCGTGATGAACCTCTTCTTTTCTCGCCGGGAGCTCTTCCATCGAGCGGCGATAAACGAGATACACCTTATCGGCACCGAGGCGTAGTGCGGTTCTCGCCGAATCCATTGCGACGTTTCCACCGCCGACTACTGCGACGTGTGCGCCCTTCTTAATTGGCGTATCGTACTCTGGGAAGAGGTACGCCTTCATGAGGTTTGTCCTCGTTAAGAACTCGTTTGCTGAGTACACGCCGTTTAAGTTCTCTCCAGGAATGCCCATAAACCACGGGAGACCTGCACCAGAGCCGATGAAGACAGAATCAAAGCCGCTTTCAAGCAGCTCATCGACGGTGTATAGCTTGCCGACGACCGAGTTGACCTTAATATCGACGCCGAGTGCCTTTATGCCATCGACCTCCGCCTGGACGATCGCCTTTGGAAGCCTGAACTCCGG
>DASQQM010000095.1:0-2401 GCA_035643475.1 Anaerolineae bacterium
CATATATTCTCATACTCGTGGGGGTTGTTGGAGCCTTTGCAGGCAACATAAGCCTTATATGGTTCATAGTCCTGGGGTGGATTCTTCTCCAGGCAGCAGACGCTGGGTATAATCAGGTCCTCTACCGCGAGGCTCTTGAGGGCATCAAGGTAGGCCAGGCCATGACGCAGAATCCAGAGACGGTCGATCCGGATATCAACGTCGAGGAGATGGTGAAGGACCACTTTATGCAACATCACTGGATAGCCTATCCAGTGGTCGAAGATGGGAATGTCAAGGGCGTGATCACCATCAAAAGCATAGAGAATCTTCCGAGAAGGAGCTGGAAGAGAAAGCGGGTTCGCGATGTCATGCGACCACTATCCCTCGATATTGTGACCCAACCTGAGGAAGACGTCTCAGAAATCCTTCCCAAGCTCAACACAAAGGCTGAAGGGCGGATGCTCGTAATTAAGGGGGGTCGCCTGATAGGCATATTAACTAAAACTGATATAGGTAAGGCCATAGTACGGCGGCTCCGATCGGAGGGAGAAGCGGAGAAGCCAGCTGCTTAAGCGCATAAACAGGCATTGTTCATGCGGGTGCTCGGTCTAGCGGTGAGTTACGCAGACCGAGCACTATATTTTTCCATGCGCACCGATCTTAAGCGCGGCGTTTTCCTGAGAGAGGGCGAGCGCATCTCTATAAGCGCGCTCGTATCTGCTGATAAACTTTCCTTCGTTGTATTCCTGGGCGATGAGACGACGGCAGGCAGAGCGGTCGATGCTGTCAATCTTTTTTACCGCCTCAATCATACCCCCCTCATCGTCGGCAATGTAGCCGGTCTGACCGTGCCGTATCACCTCCGGTACCGAGCCATTCCGCAGAGCAACAACCGGCGTACCGCAGGCCATCGATTCAATCATCACCAGGCCAAAGGGCTCAGGCCACTGGATTGGGAAGAGCACGCATTCCGCTTTTCTGTAAAGCTCTACTTTAACGGCCTGATCGACCTCACCGTAGTACTCGATTTTTCCTCCTAGGTAGGGCCTTACTCTCTCTTCAAAGTATTTCCTCTCCTGCTCTTCACTGGATTTTCCAATCATGATCAGCCTCCGTCCCAGCTTCTTGGCGGCTGAGGCGGCGATATGTGCCCCCTTCTCATCACTCATCCGGCCCACGAAAAGCAAGTAGCTATCGCTCGATGCTGAGAAGGGATAATCATCTATCCTGATGGCGTTCGGTACGGTGGCCAGGAAATTGAGCCCGGCATAGCTGGCCCGCTGGGCCTCACTGATCGCAACGAAAAGCAGGTCCGATGCGACCGAGGTATAAAAGTTCATGCTGTGCTTATCGGCGGGACCATGCAATGTAGCAATTACTGGTTTGCCGAGGATTCTTTTTACGAGCGCACCCATAAGGCGGCTACTATAGCCGTTGTGATCGTGGATAATGTCGAACTCCTGCGCCAGCTCATACGCTGACAGCGCGTGCAGGTTCTCGAAATAAATATTCTCTTTAAGCTTCTTGTAGGGCGCCTCATCGAAGACTGAAATGAGGCGAGCTTGGGTAATTGAATCCCCGGATGCAAACAGCGTGACCGAGTGCTGCCTGCGACATAATCCCTCGGTCAGCAGGGATACGACCATTTCGATGCCCCCGTACCCAGGCGGCGGCACCGGGAACCAGGGTGGTGAAATAATCGCTATTTTGAGCTTCTGATGATTAACTTCTTCCATAATCGATAGAATACCCATTATGGGCGGCAAATAACTTCTCTGCTCAAATTTCTCAGAATTAAAATCGCGCACCACGTTTACAACTGGCTTTTACGCTAAAACGTGGTATAATAAATTCCGCAATCGGGATGTAGCGCAGCTTGGTCAGCGCGCCGTGTTCGGGACGCGGAGGTCGGAGGTTCAAATCCTCTCATCCCGACCAGGAAACCTAAGGTAGAAGAGGGTGCTAGACGTGGTGCCCTCTTCTTTTTGTTGTTAATTGGTACTGTGGCTACGATGTGGCCACGATACCTTTCCTTTTTCCCTCATGGGCCCAGTAGAGGGAAAATATATACTTTACTCTTCTCAAAACCGGTAATAGCGGTAAGACTGGTAAGCGCAGTGGCATGGGGAGTGTGGTTGAAGTATTCTTACCGGTTCTACTATAGCGGCTATCACAGCTAAAAAGAGAGAAGGCTCGGCTCTTCACCGAGCAGGTAGTTTAAATATTTTCCTGTATAACCTCTTCAGCCTCTTCCCTGCTGAGTTCTCCACGCTCTACGAGTGTTTTAGCAAGTGCTTTGCGATCTACATCAGAGAAGCCCTTTGTCTCTTTTAGTATTTCCAGTTGTATTGCCTCTCTCTTCTCTGCCGATTTATTTATCTCATAGACCGTATCTATAAAAGAATAAATAATATCGATA
>DASQQM010000096.1:0-9046 GCA_035643475.1 Anaerolineae bacterium
AAAGAAGCTGGTCAGATACGGAGGCAAACATAGACAAGCCGGGCAGGCAGCTGGCTTTTGCAAGGTGGGTCTAGTGCCTTTGTTTCTAGCTCTTTCAGTTGGCTAGGAACTTATATGCCTTTGGCAACAGTTCGAAGATTGAAAGTTTAAGATCTACATGAATGCCTTAGGGGCATTACCCATGAAAATTAGAATCCCTTCTCATCCAGTCCATATCACATCGTTCCTGCTGCTGGCATTCCTCAGCTACGAAGCACATCAGTTGGTGCGCCATCTCGTCGGCGCAGCCTTGTGTGGCGGGTTCGGGAGCATGACATTCACCGTTGCTACAACAAAGCAGCCCTGTTTACTCCCCACCATCGTGACACTCTCAGGACCGGTATTGACCTATGGGCTGGCGTACTCTGGTATGCTCCTGCTTCGATCACGGAAGTATGCGCTGTTCGCATATGCCCTGATCTTTGCAAGTTTTGCACACCTGCGCTTTATCCAAACCTTGACCGGGCAAGGCGACGAGTTGGTTCTTGCATAGCAATGGTTTGGAGTGTCTAACCGAGCTGTCGTAGCGGCAATTGTACTTCTGATCGGCTTACCACCCGTCTTAGCTGCTTTCCGTGCCATTGCAAACAGGCGGCGTATGCTCGTCTTCGTTGGTTCGCTGTTGCTCCCGATCCCGGTCCTGATCGTGCTGCTCTTTGGAAATGCATTCCTTTTTGAGCCAAGCGATCTTGGAACGCAGCTTGGATCATTTTTCGGTATATGGCTGACCGTGCTGATCACCGACCTGATCGCGAGCGCACTTTTCATTATGTTGGCGTTCCGGTATCTGCGTCCACAAGAAGAGGCTTGAGGACACAAATCCCAAAGTGTATGGGGAACTTCCTATTGCCGTCTCTTCTTTATTAGAAATTAGCGGGTCTTTGGCAACAGTCCGATCTTTCAAGAACGGCACTGGTACGCTACCATGAGGCGCCCCTCAGCTGTATCGAGATGGCGCTTCTTGTAACCATTGCGGTAGCCGTGCATGTTCTCATCTTTTCGCTCGTAGTAACTGCGCCCCAAGAGTTCCTCAACTTCTTTTTCGAGTAGCTCCTGAACTATTCTTCTAGCTCCGATTCTAATGAGCTCTCCGGTCAAGTCGGTAGCCTCCGTATCTTTCCTTAATGCTTCTGCTAGCTTGGTAAGTTCTGTGCTTGGTGGTATTCTTTTCATAGGTCTGGACCCCCTTCGATCGATGGTTTAGTCTACCACCGATGGTAGTCCAGACCGCTATCTTTTTACAGACATTTTATGACGGGACCTAGCCAGAAGAATATAGTTATCAATCTTTTAGAGAAAGATAACAGAGAAGAATTAGAGAAGGGCTGATATTGCGCAGCTCTTCATGTCTGCTATGAGCTTAATAGGTATAAGAGGAAATGGCTCAAAAGCATAAAACCGATCGACATAAAATAGCCTTATTTTTAATGGTTACCACTTCAAAGGGCGAATAAAAAAAGGTATTCAGGCAACATACGAATACGCCGAAATAATAAGCAGAGCAATTTTATGGTCAGCCTAGGATAAGCGCTAACCGTTCATAAATCTGGGGAGGGATAGAATGATTGTATTTCAGAGGATTAAAAGCGGTATGGAGTTAATAAAGGAATCTATAAGGGTATTTAATCACTATCCTCTACTTATCGTGCCATTGCTTATTACCTGGTTAATTATTGCACCTCTCATTCTTCTCCTGGAGTATAATATCG
The DNA here is from genome assembly GCA_035643475.1 of Anaerolineae bacterium. Taxonomy (GTDB): domain Bacteria; phylum Actinomycetota; class Aquicultoria; order Aquicultorales; family Aquicultoraceae; genus DASQQM01. The sequence continues at coordinate 1,749 of DASQQM010000096.1, forward strand.
ATTGGAGCATATATACGACGGCCGAAAGTCTTTTGATAGTATTTTTAGTAATATCCGCTTTTACGTTTCTATTGACGTTTTCTTGTTCTATGCTTTTGGAACTCATCCAGCAACTGGAAACGGGCCGACGTCTAAGTCTATCAGATGCTTTGATCAGTACACTCGGCTATAATCTAGCAACAGCGTTTCCGCTTATAATTGTATGGACAATAATATGGTTTCTATTGACGGTTATTCAATCATCGATACCAAGGAAAACTCGCGGAGGTGACAACGAAAACGAATCATTTTCTGCTGAAAGTGCCGCTAGGACGTTAGCGGGGTACCAAGGCTACTCTGTTTCCAGGGGGTATATTGAGTCACTGAAAAAGGGTGTAAGAATGGTTGTTTTCCTAATTCTACCGGGTATTGCTTGGGAAAATATGGGGTCTTCCGACGCCACAAAAAGGGGGTTTGCAATTCTGAAGACTCACCTTGTGGAATTTACAACCGGTTTTGTTCTAGCAGAAGTTATCTCAATAACCGTATTTCTTCCTGTGTTGCTGCTTTTCGGTATATCTGATGGGGCGAAGCTTGTGTTGCCGGGCTATGTTTGGATTGTTGCGCAGTTATACATCGCCTTTGCCTGGAGTTATTCAATATATATTGAGCAGATGTTTGCAGCTCAACTTTATCTATGGAACATGAGGTGGGAGAGAGAGGTAGCTAAGGCTAAGGTAGAAGGAAGACCTCTACCTCTACTAGAGGATATAGCAAAACCAACCGTTCTTGATGAAGTACTTGAGCTTACAGCAAGACCAATTTAGCTTCGCTGTAAGTAGCACTAATTATTAGGATAGCCTTGTTATATTAGACTGGTATTAGTGGATTGCTTGCTACTAAACATAGCTCCTCTATTAGTTCGAATAAAGACAGATCCGGGACCTAGAGACTTACACAACCGCAAACAGCTCAAAGCCAAATTACGGGAGAGAAGCTTAGGTTTAGTCGGTTCGTTTCTCAAAGATAAATACCCATACTCCCTAAAGCCGCCGCTACGGGAGTAATCCTCCTCATACCTATTAGATCGCGGTCTGGTAGAAGGGTAAGGAGCATTATTACTTGCAACGTCACCTGCTGTGATATGGACGTGACCAAGCAGGCTAGAAGTACAAGAATAAGACAAAGCCCAAGCAAAGGGTTTTGCTGGGCTTCACAATTATTCCTTTACCATTTCAGGCAAGACAAAGGTATTGCCAACCGGGTTAATCTCTTGATGCACCAAATGGCGCAAATATAAGAAGGATAATGCCACCAACAATGGCCAGGATTGGCACTATGCTGAATTGGATGTTAAACGGCTCCCAAATCCCGCCCAGAGCGAAGAGTAATCCAACCGCAACTGAGAATCCCTCCCAATTCAGGCCGAAAAGATACCGTGCCACCTGTACGCCGAGTATGATGATACCCGCACCAAGAAGACCTACGCCCCAGCCAATGTTCGCAATTAAGGCTATCCCTACCCATATGAAAAATAAGCCCCATCCGACTGCTTCCAGCTTCTTGCCCAAAGCGCGCTTGTTCGCCACCGTCTGATTACGATCACCAGCTGCCATGACCTTCACCCCATAGGTTTTGGTATGCCGACTCGCGGTCCAACATTAACGCCTTAACACTTACACTTTCCGCAATAACTGGATACTAAACGAGACGGGCTCGCTATAATACTTTTCCGTTGGGATTCAATAAGAGACGGCCTCACCTGAAAATCTGCTCTACTTAATCGCGTTGTTTGGGCGAAAGGCTGACGGGCGTCGCGGGCTTGTGTGACCTGGTTGGATTGTGTGCAGGATTGCCGGGGCAGGGTTGGGGTGGGCCCTGGTGGATTATCTCCGAACTCTTATCTTTGCAATGGGTTCTCACCAAAACGATTTCTAAACTCATTTCCTTTAAGAAAACCATTCTCAATAAATGCCCACAGCGGTCCAATGATCGGAACAATATTAATCAGGATCCAGAATCCTGATTTGTCTCGATCGTGCCATCTTTTTGTTTGTATTGCTAATGAAGGCCAAAGAGTTATTAATACAAAGATAAACGTAAACGGACCCCAATTATTGCCAAAAGCGGCTTGATCAAAAAGCAAAACGCTTCCTTGTGCTATGCCGACAACTATTGTAAACAACCAAAACGGTTTTCTACTCAATCTTCCCTGAAATGAAAATAGCATTCTCAGCATTCTGGCTCCTTGGCCCCATTCTATTCTTATTACAATACGATGATATTGCGTATTAGTATGTAGCGCAACATCTAAGTACCATCAACCTCTTACTAACCAGGTTGTACCAGCCATCGCAAGATTAAACCGCCGTGGGCTGTTTCCAAACCCCAAAATTCTCCAAAAACAAAAAGGCCGGCCATTAACCGACCTCTCTTCGTAGACCTAATTGGACACTATTCAAACAATGCATACATGGTAGAGCAGCTGGAATCGTGTTTCAAGAAATGTAGTGCTAGTATTAATCGCTGATAATCTGTATTCCCTTATGGTAATAATACTCTTATTTATTCCGTTGGGCGTCAGGTTTGTTCAAGGAAGGAGAGGGTAGTTGATTACTGAAGTGCTCTCACAAGCCGATCTCGACGGGCTCGCCAGGTCGGCACGCGACACGCTATCTCGTTGTCGCAACTGCGCCCAGCATCCTTATTCGCGGGCGCGGAGAGATCAGACCTGCTTAGAAGGGCTAATGCAAACAGAATTCGATAGACACCCATCTTGAACAATAAAGGGGAAAGAAAATGAATAAGCTCCTCATTGTGAAGAAATCCCTGGCGTTATCAATGACGATGATGTTGACTTTCGGGATCCTGCTAATGATTGTCGGATCGGCTATGGCGCAAGAAGAAAGGGGCGCGCCGGGCAGGAACGCACCCACGGCGCCATCACAACAACAAGGTCCGACCGATCGCGCCGAACTAGAGGCTTTCCTGGATGAGCTATTAGGAAGCCAGATGGAAGAGCACCACATCGCCGGAGCAGCCGTCTCTGTCGTCAAAGACGGCAAGTTATTCTTTGCCAAAGGCTACGGCTACGCCGACCTTGAGAAGCGCATCCGTGTCAACCCCGAACAGACGGTCTTTCGCATCGGTTCCAATGGCAAGGTGTTCACCTGGACAGCGGTGATGCAGCTCGTCGAGCAGGGAAAGTTGGACCTGGATGCGGATGTCAACACCTATCTCGACTTTCGTATCCCGGATACCTATCCACAACCGATCACCCTCAAGCACTTGATGACCCATACATCAGGGTTCGAAGACCGGCTTCTCGGAAGTGTGGTGTCGGATGCCAATGACCTGGTGCCTGTGCGCGAATGGCTGATCTCGCATATGCCGGCGCGCGTGCATCCGCCCGGTGATTGTGCGGGTTACGCGAACTACAATGCAGCGCTGGCAGGGTACATCGTGGCGCGGGTGTCGGGCCAGCCCTACGACCAGTACATCCAGGAACATATCCTGGACCCACTCGGCATGGCGCACTCAACTGCCCAGTCGCCGATACCGCCAGACCTGCGCGCACAGGCATCCGTGGGATACACGTATGAAGATGGTGCGTTTCAGGTATTCCCCGACTACATCGGGCAGCCGGCGGGACTGCCGTCCGGCGCACACCAAGCCAGCGTCACGGACATGGCCCGTTTCATGATCGCGCACTTGCAGGGCGGACGCTACAGCGATGCAAGCATCGCCGAGGCGCGCATCCTAGAAGAATCCACAGCCAAGCAAATGCAGACTACGTTGTACACTGCCGACCAGCGACTCTTAGGCACCGCGTATGGCTTTTTCGATGTGAGCGACAACGGCCAGCGAACGCTCGGGCATAGCGGTTATTCGCCACCGATGCACAGTCTGCTGCTGCTTTTGCCCGACCAGAACTTGGGTGTATTCGTGGTCTACAACAGCGCGGGCGGTGATGAGCCGACCCTTCAGCATTCCGGGTTCCAGAGAGCGTTTTTCGACCACTATTACTCCGCGCCTGCAGTCGCTCCAATACGACCTCCGGCGGACTTCGTGGAGCGAGCCGGTCGGTTCGTGGGCAGCTATAGAGTGTGCAGTAGCCCATCTACCACTTTTATAAAGGTCGCAGAGCTCTTTGGCGCATACAAAGTAGAAATCAGTGATCCTGGCGACGGCACGCTGCTCTCTACCATAGAGGGGCGTGAGTTCCGGTTTGCCGAAGTGGAGCCGCTATACTTCCGGCAGGTAGACGGTCCGTTCTCTGTCGTCTTTCGTGAGGACGACAGGGGACACATCATGCGCATGTCCACCGGCGTCATGCCACAGTATACTGCTGTGAAACTGGGCTGGTACGAAACGACCGGTTTCAACGTGGCATTGGCGCTGGGTTGTGTCTTGGTCTTCCTGTCCGTGATCCCCGTAGCATTGATCCGCTTTGTTCGGAACCGCCGCCTGGGCAGTGACCGGAAACCCTCGCCTCGCGGCCCCCGCGTGGCCCAGTGGATCATTGTGGGGATCAGCGTTCTGAACCTGCTGTTCGTGGTCGGCGTTGTTGGCGTGATGCAGTGGGGCATGACATCGGAATTGCACGCCGTCTCATTGACCACCAAGATCGTGCTAGGACTGGGTGTTTTGGGTGCCGTGCTGACAGTCGGCGCACTTGTCTACACTGTCTTGGCCTGGAAGAACAGCTACTGGGGCATCGCCGCCCGCGTGCACTACACGCTGGTGACGGTCGCGGCGGTCGCTTTTGTCTGGTTCCTGAACTACTGGAACCTGTTAGGTTGGCGGTTCTAGTTGACTGGCATTCTTTAGGCAATATCACTCTCTTTTGTCATAGAGCCCATTTTCACAGGTTCCTCGATAACAATTCTTTCACCGATCCACTCCTTGGGATAGCCATAGGTGTCGATAAGTTCTATTTTCATCTGTCCTCCACTATGGGCAAAGGGGTCAGGTCTTTAAATTTCTGTTTGCATCTCAGCGGTCGTCTTTAAAATGAAGGCCTGATAGCTTAAGCGAGGGTATGCGATGAACATGTGGAACAAAAAGGTCTTGGTGACAGCAATCGTACTGCTTGCAGCCATCGATCTACTTGTGGGCTACAAGGTGTTAACGACCTTAGAACGGGATAAGCAAGTATCAGAGCTAGCCAGCGAAACGCTGCGTGAGCTTGTTGAGAGGACTGGTATAATTACAGATACCAAGGTAAAAGAACTGGTCAAGGACATTAATACCGCAGATAAGGTAGCGGTCTATTGTAGCTGGATTGGTCAAGGCAAAAAGGTGCTTACAAGCTATAATAGAACAGACCCTGTCTTTAAAGACATAACAATTGCCATCTCTGCGGCCAACCACAGTGGAGAACCCTGAAAGTGAATGGAAGGCTATACCCTCCGCTGGTACAGCGAAGACAGGCAAATCGCAGAGATATTTGTTCATGCGGATAGCGGTTTCTTGATGATTAAGAAACCAGGTAAATCTTATGAGGAAGATATTCCGGTCGAACGATTATTCATCCCCAAAGAGCAACTCAAGCTGATAAAAAAGGCTGCATCCAAGGGCCGATAAAAGAGAATGGGGAACGATACCGTTCTTCTTCGGCTATTGCTTGGGTGCCACACCACCTGCATCTTTTACTTCAGATGAAACACGTGCCCATCCCTTGCATCATGAGGTTGATGCACACTGCGTATGCTTAGCTACTTTAATCGAAGTCACAAACCGTTATATATCTAGCACAAGAAGTTTTTGATTTTACCAACAAAGAGATCGCCGCATATCTTAGAAGGGATGCTTCGTGTATAAGTCATGCCGTACGAAAGGCAAAAGCGTGCCTACTAGCAGATGAGCATGGTAAGGTGATGGTTGATGAGCTTTCTAGGCAATGTATTACATGAGCTTTTATCTTTCAAGAACGGTACTGCTAATTAGTTATATTTTACGTATTCTTTTGTAACTTACGGAACTAAGCTATGATTAATATCGTCTAATAGAACGATACCTTATCCTAAGGAGCCATCTATGAGGCGAGCCATTTTACTAATAGCATCTATTCTTTTGTCTTTCCTACTTATTGTTGGCTGTAGTACTCAAGAGCAAGTGGCAGAAACTCAGTCGGCAAAGTCTAATAAGGTAGGTCCACTTGAGATTACCGTTAAGCCAAATAAGCCTAAGGAGAGTAAATCACCAGAGTTTGAGACGGTGGTGCAGACCGTGTGGATGCCCGTTGGGCCAAATTTAACCAAGACAACGGTGCGACACACCGCCTATCAAGGCTACAGCTATGCACCAGTGGATTGCGGCAAAGAATTCAACCTCGCCGACCTAAACTATGTGGGCAGCCATGAGGGTGTAAAGTTCTATGCTCGTAAGGGTGATAAGCGGATGCCACCTTTAAATTTATGGGCACAGACTAGCCAACCCAGACAGCGCAGTGGTACTTATTTCTTTGGGCTTTATGTAAGAGAGCTTAAGGTAGATAAGAAGCGGTTAAACATTATACGATCCGATGCAGAAAATTCAGATATGCGTCTATCCATTGAGATGCCAAAACAAAAGTATCTTGTGGGCAAGCACTATCCAGCTGAAATATTGTTAACAAACTTTAGAACTACGGAGCAAGACCTCATATTCGATGCGGTTAATACATTTGAATTGGTTATTCTAGATAAGGATAACAATGTCGTATGGACAGATGGTAGACATCCTGATTATCTGGGCGATTATACAATGAAGGTTGCAGCTGGTGAGACCTATACCCAAAGTGTCTCTTTTAAGGCCGATACGCCTGGAACCTATAGAGTATTTTGTCATTTTGCGGGCGGAGCGATACAGCTAAAAGAGCCGGGAGGCACTATAAAAGAGGTACAACCTCGGCTTAAAACGGAGCAAATTACGATTACGGTTAAATGATCCTCTATTATGACAAGCTTCACAGCGACCCACACAGTTTTAATCATCTGGTTGATTGTCTCACAAGAGGGCATATCCTGCCTCAGGAGGCGAGAGGGGGCATAGCGGGGGAATGGCACCATTATTGAAATTCTTCGGCTGGTTAACCGCCTTCAGGTTCAACGAGCCGACAGACTTCGTGCCCACAGATTTTGCATTTTCCTCTGAGAATTAAATCAGCGCCTTGCATTTTCGCTGTTTCCAGAACTATGGGAACAATATCCATGCATTTTCCACAGAAAACATTATCTAGGATTCTAGCTTGAGCCCACTTAGGTATCTTATCCCACCTCTTCTTGGCACCTTTTGTAAAAGGGTCGATAAGTCGGGTAGGCACATCGCTCTGTTTA
>DASQQM010000097.1:0-15269 GCA_035643475.1 Anaerolineae bacterium
CGAATGATTGAGTTCAAAATAATTCATGATGACAAACACACAAGGGCGCGTGCTGGTGTACTAAAAACACCTCATGGCGATATAGAAACACCAGTCTTTATGCCGGTCGGCACTAGGGCGACAGTAAAGACGATGACACCAGAGGAGTTAAAAGAGATCGGTGCACAGATCATACTCTCTAATACCTATCATCTATATCTAAGGCCTGGCCACGATATAATAAAGCAAGCTGGCGGACTGCACGAGTTTATGCACTGGGATCGGCCGATACTTACCGACAGTGGTGGATTTCAAGTATTTAGCCTGAGCGAGATGAGAAAGGTCACCGATGATGGGGTAGAGTTCCGGTCGGTGATCGATGGGTCGACGCATTTTTTTACCCCGGAAAGAGTCGTTGAGATAGAAGAAGCGATTGGCGCAGACATAATAATGGTCCTGGATGAGTTGACCGGGTATCCGGTGGAGAAGAAGCATGCTGAGGTGGCGGTGAGGCGGACCTATGAATGGGCAAAGCGCTGCAAGAGCGCTCAAAAAACAGATCAGGCATTATTTGGCATCATCCAAGGTGGAACATACGAAAATCTGCGAAGGATGAGCGCTGAACTCACTGTGGAGCTTGACTTTCCCGGGTATGCAATCGGAGGGCTTAGCGTCGGAGAACCCCATTCAATGCTGTTTGAGGTGTTGGATTACACGGTGCCAATTTTACCAAATGAGAAGCCTCGATATGTAATGGGCCTTGGAAATCCCACAAGTCTTGTGGAATCGATCTCGCTTGGAGTGGACATGTTCGATTGTGTTCTACCTACGCGAATTGCGAGAAACGGGCTTGCCCTTACTACTATCGGTAAGATAAACATAAGAAATGCACGATATGCGAGGGACTTTTCACCACTCGACCCTGGGCATGATTGTTACGTGTGCAATAATTATACGCGAGCCTACCTACGACATCTCGTACAATCGAACGAGATCCTTGGCGCGAGGTTGCTAACTTGGCATAATCTCGCCTACCTCATAGATGTTATGCGAGGGGCAAGGGAGGCGATTTTGGGGGATAGGTTTGCAGAGTTCAGGGATGCATACCTAACCGAGCATGAGCGGGAGTTCGGTACAGTATGAGGCATGGTAGGCATTTAAGGAATCTTCCGATAAAGAACAGGCAGGATAGTATATATTGCTTCAACGATCACGAGGAGAGATAATAAAGGGAGTGATAATATGACAAGTAGCCAGTTACTGCTACTAATCTATGTTATAGGTCTTATAGCAGTCTATTATTTCTTAATAATGAGGCCCCAGCAAAGGAGAGCCAGCGAGAGGCGGGCGCTTATAGAGAGCCTCAAAGTTAACGATGAAGTTGTAACCGCAGGGGGCATGTACGGCAAGGTTAAGGATATACGGGAAGATATTGTAATATTGCAAGTAGATGACAATGTAAGGATAAAGGTTGATAAAGGGGCAATAGCTGAGAAGGTAATCAAAGAGGGTAAGAAATCGTAAATTAAGGGAATAGTAAACCATAAGATAAACAGTAAAGACACTAGATGTAGTAGTAATCGTGGGACAACCGATGGATGACGCCATAGCCAAGTTTGTTAACTATTTATACGCCGAGAGAAATCTCTCAAAGAATTCGATAGATGGATATGCTCGCGATGTGATGCAGTTCTCTGCATACATCAAGAAGCATAGGACATCATTTGAGAGTGTAGATTATCGCCTAATAAGAAGCTACCTCGGACATCTTCAACGAGGTAAGTATAGCAGGAAAAGCATCGCGAGAAAGCTGTCTTCGGTACGAGCATTCTATAGGTTTCTGCAGAAAAAAATGGGCTTAGAAAAAAATCCGGCGGATATCGCGTCGTCGCCAAAACTTGAAAAAAGGCTACCAAAGTTTCTGGGAGAAGGCGCAGTAGAGGAGCTGTTATCCGCACCAGATATATCATCACCGCATGGATTAAGAGATAAGGCGATACTTGAGGTGCTTTATGCTACCGGAATGCGGGTCGGCGAGCTAGTAAATCTCGACCTCGATAGCGTAGACTATGGTACCTTTGAGGTAAGAGTGTTTGGTAAGGGAAGAAAAGAAAGAATTGTGCCTATCCATAATGCAGCTGCCGATGTAGTGCGCGAGTATGTGAAAGACGCAAGGAAAGTATTTGCAGAAAACCGAGAAACGGGGAAAGGGGCAACGACGGCCCTGTTCTTAAATTATAAGGGCGAGCGGCTAACAACCCATGGGGTGCGGTTTATAATGGAAAAATACGTTAGGATGGTGAGTTTAAGTAGGGGTATTACCCCCCATGCAATCCGTCACACGTTTGCCACGCACCTCCTTGAGGCAGGCGCCGATTTACGGTACGTACAGGAATTACTGGGGCACGTTGATTTATCGTCTACACAAGTTTATACTCATCTAAGCAAGGCAAGACTTAAAGACATCTACATGCGCTCGCATCCAAGAGCCTAATGGTACGATCATACGCTGGTTTACGGAGGCCCAATTGGAAACCCGGAGCGAAACAAATATCGATGAGCTGTGGCAAAGCTACAAATTAGATGATTGCCAGGATTCTAAAGATAGATTAATCGTTCACTATGCGCCGCTGGTAAAGTATATTGCCGGGCGTATAGCTGCTAATCTTCCGCAAAATGTAGATCAGGCCGACCTCGTCAGCTATGGCATCTTTGGCCTTATCGATGCGATAGAGAAGTATGATACCACCCGGGATATTAAGTTCGAAACGTATGCTATAAACCGGATAAAAGGAGCCATTATCGATGAGCTTAGAGCGCTCGATTGGGTTCCCCGGTCGGTGCGGCATCGCGCAAGAGAACTTGAGCGCAATTATTATGAGCTTGAGAACAAGCTGAGGAGACCACCGACAGATAGCGAGGTTGCCCAGGCGATGGGTATGAGTATAGATGAGCATTATGAACTTTTAAGTCAACTAAGCTATACGTCAATGCTCGCCTTGGAGGAGCTCTGGAATGTAGGGGATAAGGACGATAAGGTCAGCCTCATCGATAGCATCGAAGACACGGCAAGCCCAGATCCCGCAGTAAGCTTTGAGTACGAAGAGATGCGAGAGATACTGGCAGATGCAATCCAAAGGCTACCAGAGAGGGAGCGCATTGTTATCGCGCTCTACTACTATGATGGGTTAACTCTAAGAGAGATAGGAGAAATACTAGGAGTAACCGAGTCCCGAGTCTCACAGTTGCACACAAAAGCAGTGATACGACTAAAATCGAAGCTGAGAACCGTGCAGGTAACGCACTACGACGTCTAAACACAAGCTATGTTGCACCAGCCGTACAGATATAAAGACGACTCATTATCTAACTGCAACGTAGCATTTTCAACCCCGCATCGACCGCCGCGCCGAAATCTGCTGCTACACGTATGTGTGGCTTGCCGATATATCCAGTCTATGATTAATTATATAAGATTACACACGCTGTTGGATTCTGTTCCGGTGCCTGAATGGTCGAACAGGAGGCGAAGACAGCGGAGGAAAAACCAGAGGAAGGAGGTGCGAAAATGGCGGTTGTTTCCATGAAGCACCTATTAGAGGCAGGCGTTCACTTCGGGCATCAGACCCGTCGCTGGAACCCTAAGATGAAACCCTACATCTTCACCGAGAGAAACGGTATCTATATTATCGATCTCCAGAAAACCCTTGAGTTGCTAGAGAAGGCATATGCATTTGTGAGAGATGTAGCAGGGAATGGCGAGCAGATTCTCTTTGTAGGAACGAAGAAGCAAGCGCAGGAAGCGGTGCGGGAAGAAGCCACAAAATCTGCAATGCCGTTTGTAAATTACCGCTGGCTTGGCGGAATGCTCACCAACTTTAAAACAATCCACAGCCGGGTAAAGAGACTCGAGGGTCTCGAGGCTATTGGCGTGGAGAGACCGAGCCACCTGCCGAAAAAAGAGCTTCTAAAGCTCGATACGGAAAGAGCGAAGCTCGAGAGAAACCTTGGTGGGATAAGGAATATGGATAGGCTTCCCGGGGCAGTGTTTATCATCGATTCCAGAAAGGAGCGGATCGCTGTCCAAGAGGCTCGTCGTCTGGAGATACCGATCGTCGCTATCGTTGATACAAATTGCGATCCAGATGAGATCGATTACGTGATCCCAGGCAACGATGATGCCATCCGCGCCGTAACATTGATTACGAGGGTTATCGCAGATGCAGCACTTGAAGGCCGTGAGGCTTGGCAGGCTGAAATGGGAGCTGGGGAAGAAGAGGCTGAGGCTGCACCTGTGGAGGAAACAGAAGAAACTCTGAGTGTTCATGTAACCGAGACCCCGGCAGCCAGCAAAGAGGCTGAAGAGGCGGCAGTTGCGCAAGAAGCAAAAAAGTACGAAGCGTAATGAAAGATTAAAACTGAATGCCGGAAATTGCCGGAGTGGAAGGAGACAGGTTACCCGTTTTCATGCAAGTGGAAGCGGGTAACTGAGTGTCGGAACAGGTTACCTGTGTATATCGAATTTGGGAGGTTTCAATATGGAGATCACGGCGGCTGCGGTTAATGAGCTTAGGAAACTAACGGGCTGCGGAATGATGGATTGCAAGAAGGCACTTCAGGAAGCAGATGGCGATGTTGTGGGCGCAACTGATATTTTACGGCGAAAGGGTCTCGCGACACTAACTAAAAGGGCAGGAAGAGCAGCAAAAGAGGGTGTCATTGATTCATATATCCATGCGGGAGGAAAAATCGGCGTACTTGTAGAAGTAAACAGCGAGACGGATTTTGTCGCAAGGAGCGATGATTTCAAGCAGTTTGCACACGATGTGGCCCTTCAGATAGCTGCTGGCAATCCAATGTATGTGTCGAGGGATGATGTTCCCAACTCTATCGTAGAAAAAGAGCTTGAGATCTACCGTGCACAGGGGGTGGCGGAAGGAAAGCCTGAAAACGTTGTTGAAAAGATTGCTACGGGTAGGCTTGAGAAGTATTATCAGCAGGTTGTCCTTATGGAGCAGTCATTTGTTAAGAATCCAGATATTACAATAAAGGATTATCTAGGCGAGGCGGCTGCCAAGCTTGGAGAGAATGTTGGGATCAGGCGATTCAGTCGCTACGAGCTCGGTGAGGAATAGGGATACATCGCAGTAATGCAAAAAAACAAAAAGAGAGAGCAGAGGTATGGCGAGCTATAAATATAAGAGAGTGCTTTTAAAGCTTAGCGGTCAGGCGCTTGCCGGAGCAGGTGGTTATGGAATTGATCCGGCAGTAATGCTATCGATAGCTCAGCAGATAAAGCAACTCTATGATGATCATATCGAATTAGCGATAGTCGTAGGCGGCGGGAATATATTCCGCGGTCTTGAGGCAAGCGCGAGAGGAATGGATAGAGCGACCGCAGACTATGTTGGAATGCTTGCTACGGTGATGAACGCACTCGCGCTTCAAGAGGCAATGGAAAAGGAGGGCGTGTACACACGCGTCCAGTCAGCCATAACTATGCAGGAGGTCGCTGAGCCATATATTAGAAGGCGGGCAATGCGCCATCTTGAGAAGGGGCGGGCTGTAATTTTTGCGGCGGGAACCGGGAACCCTTACTTTAGTACGGATACGGCTGCCGCTCTAAGAGCGCTTGAAATTGGGGCCGAGGCGATCCTTAAAGCGACCCGAGTTGATGGGGTGTATGACTCCGACCCAGAGAAAAATCCGGATGCAAAGAGGTTTTCACGCTTAAGCTACATAGATGTTCTCAACAAAGGCCTGAAGGTAATGGATGCAACCGCAATATCCCTCTGTATGGATAATAATATCCCTGTAATTGTATTTGATATAACCAAGCGAAACAACATCAGAAAAGTTCTGATGGGTGAGGATATAGGAACCATCGTTCAAGGAGGGAGATAGTATGGTCCAGGATGTACTGTCAGAGGCCGAAGACAAGATGAAAAAGGCGGTAACCGCGATAAAAAGCGAGCTTGCGAGCGTTCGGACAGGCCGTGCTTCGGCAGCTTTATTCGATAGGTTAATGGTGGATTATTACGGAACAAAGACGCCATTGAGGCAAGTTGCGAGCGTAAGTACGCCAGAAGCACAACTCGCCATAATTCAGCCATGGGATAAATCGGCAATATCGGCGATCGAGAAGGCGATAATGACATCCGATTTAGGCGTTACCCCATCAAACGATGGCAATATAATCCGCGTACCATTTCCTCCACTAAGCGAAGAACGGCGTAAAGACTTCGTAAAGCTAGTAAAAAAGATGGCGGAAGAAGGTAAGGTTGCAGTAAGAGGTTCACGTCATAGCGCTCGTGATGACCTTGAAGACCTTGAAAAGGAAAAGTTAATTTCTGAAGACGAAAGAAAGCGAGCCGAGAAAAAGATCGACGAATTAACGGATAAATACGTAAAAGAGATAGACGGCCTTCTAAACAAAAAAGAGCAAGAGCTAATGGAAGTGTAGCTGTACAGCGTCTGTGACGCTGTACAGAGTAATGGAACAATAGAACAATCGAGCAATAGACATAGAAGATAGAAGATGGAAAATGAATTGGTTATATAGTATGGAAGCCTGTTCCGTTGCGGTCTATTGTTCTATTGCTCTACTGTTCGATCTAATTTCTACCATCTTAGAGGTCACCTGATGTGTGACGGAGTAAACTACACAAAAAGAGGTTAATTTGAATTGCAGAAAGAAAAGTTGGGTCTTCGCAATAAGGTAGAAATGCCTGGCGAGGACCTTTCTATAGAAGAGATCAAAAAAGGAGGCGTCCCAAGACACGTCGCCATTATAATGGATGGCAATGGAAGGTGGGCGAAGGAGCGAAAGCTTCCGCGATCGGCTGGGCATAGAGCAGGGGCAAAGGCTACCAGACAGGTGGTTGAGATAGCTCCAGAAATTGGCGTCGAGTACTTGACCCTCTATAGCTTTTCGACTGAAAATTGGAAAAGGCCAAAAAAAGAAGTATCCTTTTTGATGCGCTTATTTGAAGAGCAGCTTAAGAAGGAGATCGATGAGCTCGATGAGCGTGGAGTCAGGATAAGAGTTATCGGAAGATTGGAAGAGCTCCCAAAGAGCACAAGGAATGCATACTTGGAGGCTATAGAAAGAACGAAAGACAATCGGACATTAAATCTAAATTTAGCACTAAACTACAGCGGCAGAGTAGAGATAGTAGATGCAGCAAGAGCAATTTGTGATGCGATACGAGACGGGAGGGAAAGTGCAAATTTTAATGAGGAAATATTCTCCCGATACATGTATACTTCAGATATGCCCGATCCTGAATTACTTATCAGGACGAGCGGTGAGCTGAGGATAAGCAATTTTCTCCTCTGGCAGATAGCATACACAGAGATATGGGTAACCAAAAAGTTTTGGCCAGATTTTACTAAAAGCGACTTTTTACAGGCGGTTGCCGATTTTAAGAAGCGCAAACGGAGGTATGGCGGGCTGAGCGAGGACTAATGGTAGCAGGCAGGAGTCACGGATGCTAAAAGAACGAATTTTAAGTGCGATAATCGGAGTACCGGTTATTATCGGTTTCTTATTGTTAGGAAGGTACCTATTTGCACTACTGGTGGCTGTTATAGTGGTAGTGAGCATGGATGAATTCTATTCAATGCTTCTCCTAAGAGAGTTAAGACCGAATGTTGTTATCGGTGTGTTGGGTGGGGTTGTGGTTATTGCTGGAGCCCTCATCGGAGGCATACAGGGAATGGTTCTTGCCCTTTCGGTGATAATGGTAGCAGCATTAATGTGGCAGACGTTTACGAGTGGAAGCATCATTGAAACGGGCCTCATTATTGCGGGTGTTGCATATGTGGCCTTTACCTTAAGTCACCTGGTGTTATTATACGACTTAAGAGCAGGTCTTTTTGGAGTGCTTTTGGTCTTTATCGGGACGTGGGTCAGCGATATATCGGCATACACATTCGGAAGGATCTTTGGGAAAAGAAAGTTAGCGCCAACCATAAGCGCTAATAAAACGATTGAGGGAAGCATAGCGGGGCTTGTAGCACCAGCCATACTGTTAGGGATATTATTCCTATTACCGTGGCTCCCATTTGTTGCTGAGCAAGGGATATTTATTCCGTTGCTTAAAGGTATCCTAATGGGTCTTATAATAGGGCTGGTTGCGCCCATTGGAGACTTAGTAGAATCGCGCATAAAGCGTGAGATGAGGATCAAAGATACTGGGGTGCTGATACCCGGACATGGTGGATTTCTGGACAGGTTTGATAGCGTCATATTTACTGCGGTTGCGGGTTATTATTACTGGCTGCTGATTACGTAATTGAGGCAGAGAACATAGAAAAGAATCCATAAAGAGGTAGTTATATTGAAAAATGTCGTAATATTAGGATCCACTGGCTCAATAGGTAAGCAAGCCATCGATGTAATAAAGCGCTACCCGGATAGATTTAATGTTATAGGTTTAAGCACTAATAAAAGCATAGAAACTGTAAGTGCGCAGGCGAAAGAGCTGCAGCCGAAGGTTGTTATTATTTCCGATGAGAGGAAGGCGTTAGAGCTAAAGCAAAGGGGCCATAGTAGTTTCGATATAGCAACCGGAGGTACAGCGCTTGAAGAGTTAGCGGCACATCCAGAGGCCGCTATAGTGTTAAATGCGCTCGTTGGTTCAGTAGGGTTGGTGCCTACTCTCTCGGCGCTCCGGGCTGGTAAAACAGTTGCGCTTGCAAATAAGGAATCGATGGTGGCCGGTGGTGCCATTGTAAATAGCGTAAGAGAAGCGACCGGTGCAACGGTATTGCCGGTGGATAGCGAGCACAACGCACTATTCCAGTGCCTTGTGGGAGAAAACGAAGAAGAGATTAGCAAGCTTATAATTACCGCCTCAGGTGGGCCATTTAGGGGGCGAAGTTTCGATCAGCTGAGTGCGGTAACGGTGGAGGAGGCGCTCGCACACCCACGATGGGTAATGGGGCCCAAGATAACCATAGATTCGGCAACGCTGATGAACAAAGGCCTCGAAGTAATAGAGGCGCATTGGCTCTTCAATATTCCGTACGAGAAGATCGAGGTGCTGGTGCACCCACAGAGCATCATCCACTCAATGGTAGAGTTCACGGATGGGTCCATAAAGGCTCATCTCGGTCAAACCGATATGAGAATACCGATACAATACGCTCTATCATATCCCGAGCGACTATCATCACCGCTTCCTCCATTAAATTTTATAGAGATTGGTAAGCTAACATTCGAAGCGCCTGATGTCGGGAATTTTCCATGCTTGAGATATGCTTATGAGGCTGCAGAGTTAGGAGGAACGTACCCGGCTGTCTTGAACGCAGCAAACGAAGAAGCTGTAGCGGCGTTTCTAAGCAAGCGCATCGGTTTCACAGATATACCTCGCGTCGTAGGAGATGTACTTGAGGCGCACGAGGGCGGGGATGGAACCGATTTGGGTATAATACTAGAAGTGGAACGGTGGGCGAGGGAGACTGCCGAAAAGGTTATCACTTCGCTGCATGTAAAAGGCAGAAGTCCAATTATATCGAGTGGAAAGTAAGCGCACTAGAGTTTCTAATGCTATTGATACTAAAAGGGGTGGGTCACAATATTTTATATCCTCGCGTTATTCGGCCTTGGCCTTATAATATTCATTCATGAGTTCGGTCACTTCATTGCTGGAAAGGTGATGGGTCTTAGGATAAGAGAGTTCATGTTTGGACTACCTGGACCACGTCTTTTTTCGTTTAGATGGGGGGAGACTGAGTACGGTGCAACATTGCTACCCTTTGGTGGATATGTGAGGTTCGCAGGCACAGAATCAGAGCTGCAGCTGGAAGAAGATGATGAAGACAAGGACACTCCGCCAGAGAGAAAATACGACACCCAACCGAAGTGGAAAAAAGCGATAATCATGGTTGCAGGCCCAACAATGAACCTGATATTCCCGATTCTACTTATCGCGCTAATGCTGACAATACAGGGGTCACCAAGTGTTACGAAAGCACCGGTAATCGGAGAAATTGTCAAGGGGGGTCCTGCCTATGCGGCGGGGTTTAAACAGGGAGATAGGATAACGAGCGTTGATGGCGTAAAGATAAAGAACTGGACTGAGCTTATCGCACAACTAAAAGATAAGCCAGGCAAGAGAGTTGCGATTACTGTGAAGCGTGATGGCACAACGCTGACGCTTAGGCCCACACTGAGCAATAGCAAAGAAAGACCTCTAGGCGTTGCACAGGATATAAAGTACAAGAGAGAGCCGATCCACATAGCATTCTACCATGGAGCTGTATTTACCTACGACATGTTAAAGCTAATAGTGGTCACGCTCTATCACTTTATAATAAAGGATGCTGGGCAGCTTGTAAGCTCAAGCAGCGGACCGGTGGGTATTGTGTATCAGACTGCAAAAATCGCGCAAACGGATTTCCAGCTGTACGTCAAAATTCTCGCGTTTCTCAGCATAAATATTGGGATACTTAACCTTCTACCGATACCGCCACTGGACGGCGGGAGGCTTGCCATATTAGGAGTAGAGGGGATAAAAAGAAGGCCGCTAAACAAGAAGTTGGTGCTTGCAGTGAATGCGGCGGGAATGGCCCTCTTGCTACTTCTTATGGTCTATATCACGATAGCGGATCTCGGCAGAATATTTCTCCGGGGATTTGGTGCAGGTGGTGGATAACGTGGCGGAGAATACCCGCCGGGTACGGGTGGGTAACATCGAAATCGGTGGTGGTAACCCCGTCGCTGTTCAGTCGATGACAAACAAGAAGACTGAGGATATTGACGCAACGATTGAGCAGATAAAACAGCTTGAAGCGGTCGGTTGCGAAGTTGTGCGGGTCGCTACGCCAAGTCAAAAGGCGATTGAGGCGATCTCGGCGATAAAGAAAGAGATCAGCATACCGCTTATAGCGGATATACACTTCCATTGGGAATATGCGGTTGAGGCACTCGAAGCTGGCGCCGATAAGGTACGAATCAATCCTGGGAATATAGGCAAGCTTGATTATGTCGGAACCATTATTGAGAAGGCTAAGGAGAAAGGCGCGGCGATTCGAATAGGAGTGAACTCGGGGTCGCTCCATCCCAAGTATAAAAAAGAAAAAGATGCGGCCGCTGCCCTCGTAAAGAGCTGCGTTGAATACGTAAGGTTCTGCGAGGAAATGGACTTTCACAACATCGTTCTGTCGGTAAAATCATCATCAGTTGTTAACTCAATGAAGGCATACAGACTACTCGCTAAGGAAACAGATTACCCATTGCATTTAGGCATAACTGAGTCGGGAAGCCTGATGTCGGGGACGGTTAAATCATCGGTGGGGCTGGGAGTGCTTCTTGCAGATGGCATTGGAGATACAATCCGAGTCTCACTCTCTGCCGACCCGGTACACGAAGTACAAGTGGCTTTTCAAATATTGCAGGCACTGGGCATGAGATCGTATGGCCCCGAGATAATATCCTGCCCGACATGCGGGCGGTGTGATATCGATGTTATACCGGTGGTTGAGGAGATTGAAAAACGCCTCACGAGTGTGAGGACGCCGGTTAAGGTCGCGATAATGGGATGTGCAGTAAATGGACCTGGAGAAGCACGTGAAGCCGATATCGGTATAGCTGGAGGCAAGAGAGAGGGGATCCTCTTTAAAGAGGGGAAAGCGATACGAAAAGTGGCCTCAAAAGATATGGTCAAAGAGCTAATGGCCGAAATAGAGCTGTTGATTAGGGACGTCAAAGAATCCGAAGGGTAGGGATAACCCAAGCACTGTCCTCCGGTCCGAGTAGATTTTGTTCCGCTATTATCCTGTTAAGTTACTAAATCTGCGTTAAAATCAACATTATGCAGTTGTATAGTTATCGGTTAATATATTGAGATATGAGTGGAGAGTTAGCCTACCTGGGAAGTGCCAGGAACAATATTTACCCGATATAGGAGGATATTCGTGAAGTTTTCCTTATTGTTTGCTCCAACGTTAAAGGAGAGCCCAGCTGAGGCTGAAGTTGTAAGTCACAAGCTTCTGCTGCGCGCCGGCATGATACGAAAAGTTGCCGCCGGTATCTACTCATTCTTACCGCTGGGATATCGTACGTTAAAGAAGATAGAGAATATAGTGCGTGAAGAGATGGATAGGATTGGTGCACAAGAGATGCTAATGCCTGCACTCCAACCGGCTGATATCTGGAGAAGAAGCGGTCGCTGGGATCAGTACGGTTTAGAGATGATGCGCCTTAAGGATAGAAGTGGTAGAGAGTTTGCCCTCGGTCCTACCCACGAAGAATTGATAACGGACCTTGTGATGAAGGAAGTAAGGTCGTACAGGCAGCTCCCGTTGACGCTCTATCAGATCCAGGTTAAATTCAGGGACGAGATACGGCCGAGATTCGGACTAATGCGCGGGCGCGAGTTCGTAATGAAGGACGCGTACAGTTTCAATGCAGATATGGAAGACCTCACCGAGTCCTATAATGGTATGAATAGGGCGTACAGCCGCATATTCTCGCGGTGCGGACTCAGGTTCAGGGCGGTTGAGGCCGCTTCAGGGCTGATCGGTGGCAAGGTATCGCAGGAGTTTATGGTACTCGCTGAAGCGGGGGAGGATACAATATTATACTGCGATACATGCGATTATGCGGCAAGCCAGGACGTAGCGACGTCGAGGATGGAGGAGCCTTCATACGAGGAGATTAAAAAGACCGAGATGGTAGACACGCCCGGGCAAAAAAGCGTGGGTCAGGTAAGCGCTTTCCTTGGCGTGCCGGCGGATAAAATTGTAAAAACGTTAATTTATAAATTCGATAACCAGCTTGTCGCGGTTCTGATCAGGGGCAATCGAGATGTAAATGAGGAAAAGCTCGCCACTGTTCTCGGAACTACACACTTCCATCTTCTCGCTGGGGCTGAGTGGCAGGATTACCCGGGCCTCATCCAGGGATATGTAGGACCCGTTGGGCTCGATGATGTACGGCTGATAGCGGATAATGAAGTATCGCTCATTAGAAACTTCGTGGTCGGGGCAAATCACGAAGATGCTCATATGATAAACGTAAATATTGGAGAAGACTTTCAGGTAGAAGAGTGGGCCGATCTCAAGACTGTTGGATCGGGGGATGCGTGTCCAAGATGTCCGGGCGTTCTTATATCAGCAAAAGGGATAGAGGTCGGGCACATATTCCAGTTGGGTACGAAGTATAGTGAAGTAATGGGTGCAACGTTTATCGATGAGAATGGTATGCTAAAACCCTACATTATGGGAAGTTATGGAATAGGCGTAAGTCGCCTCGTTGCAGCGGCGATAGAGCAGAATCACGATGAGAGCGGTATAGTATGGCCGATTTCGATAGCGCCTTATGAGGTTGAGATAGTCGCGCTAAACTATGATCGGGCTGAGCAGAGAGAGCTAGCCGATCGGATATACACCGAATTAGGTGAAAGAGGCATTGAGGCGGTATTGGATGATAGGGTAGAATCGGCGGGGAAAAAGTTCGCCGATGCTGACTTAATAGGTATCCCGGTTCAGGTTGTTATAGGCGCTCGCACCATTAAGAGCGGAAACGTTGAAATTAAGATACGGGCAAATAACGAAAGAAAAGAATTTTCCTTAGATCAAGCGGTGGATGGTATTACGGAACTGGTCAAGCGGATGAGAGCAGATGTAGAGGCAGGAGATGACGTCGAAAAAGCCGGATAAAGTAGCTGTTATTGTACCGGCATACAATGAAGAAAAGCGGATCGGCAATGTGCTCGGTGTACTAACGAGAATCAGCATAATAAATGAAGTTATCGTTGTAAACGACGGGTCCAAGGATAGAACTTCCGAGGTCGCACGTTCGTATAACGTTACAGTTATAGATCGTGCTGTTAATGGTGGAAAAGGCGCCGCCATGCAGACAGGGATTGGCGCTACGAATGCGGATATTATAGCGTTTATCGATGCCGATCTCATCGGTATCAAAA
Source organism: Anaerolineae bacterium (assembly GCA_035643475.1). Taxonomy (GTDB): domain Bacteria; phylum Actinomycetota; class Aquicultoria; order Aquicultorales; family Aquicultoraceae; genus DASQQM01. The sequence goes on from DASQQM010000097.1 coordinate 13,914, forward strand.
GTGAGCACATAGAGAGCCTTATAGAACCCCTGGTGAGCGATACCAGCTTAATGATGACGGTAGGGAGGTTCACACGCGGGAGGCTGTCTACGGATCTGGCTCAGGCGGTCCTTCCCTTTATATCGGGACAGCGAGCAATACGGAGGGAGTTCTTGAGCGGCCTCCCAAATCTTGAGGACACCGGTTTCGGCGTAGAGGTAGTGATTACCCAGCATGCAAAGCAGAATAAGCTGTGGGTAAAGGAAGTATTAATACCCGAGGCTACTCAAGTAATGAAAGAAGAAAAGCTCGGGATTTTTGGAGGACTCAAAGCGCGCATGAAGATGTATGGTGAAATAGCCAAGCAGGTACTATCACGAAATGGTATCAAGCGCTAGAGTTCTTTAACGAATAATGCCTCATGAGGGCAATTCAGGACACACCGACCACATCCGTGGCAGAGGCTTTGGTCGACGGATACCGGCTCCTCAGGGTCTATTTTAAACAGCGCCTTTGTTGGACAGGCGTTTCGGGCAATGCATTTTCTACAACTATGGCACTTATCGTAATAAACTCCTGCTTTTATCATTGTTACTTTAGACCTCCATACTGCGCGAGAATAACCTCATACCATTTAATATTACCAGGATTGATATACCGGTATCAGCAAATACCGCCATCCACAACGTTGAGATGCCCAGCACCGCAAGGCTGATAAAGGCTACCTTAACGGCTATTGCGACCGCAACGTTTTGCTTTATGATTCGTAACGCTCTCCTGCTCAGCTTTATTGTGTAGGGGATGTTCTTGAGTTCGTCTCCCATAAGAGCGATATCTGACGTCTCAAGCGCAACACCTGAGCCGACTGCTCCCATGGCAATACCAACGTCGGCGCGTGATATCGCAGGGGCATCATTGATGCCGTCACCGACCATGGCAACTCGTCCATACTGCTTAGATAGATTCTCGATCTCGAGGACCTTGTCCTTCGGCAGGAGTTCGGCGCGGTAATCGTCTATTCCGATCTGTCTTGATATTTCCTCTGCGGTTTCCTTGTTATCGCCGGTTAGCATGATGATGTTTGAAATGCCGAGGCGGCGTAACTGCTTAATTGTACCTTTTGTATCCCTGCGCAAACTATCGGCAACGGCAACAAGCCCGAGGAGCTTGTTTTCCGTACCAAGCAGAAAAACTGTCTTGCCATCCCTCTGCATGGCGTAAAGGAGGGGTTCAACCTCTGGATCCATTAATTTAATCTCAGAAAAGAGCCTGGGATTACCCACAAAGTACACTACGTCGTCGATTTCAGCTTTTAGGCCGCGGCCGGGCAAGGATTGGAAATTATCCGTCTCCGGGAACGTAAGGCCTAGACTTTTC
>DASQQM010000098.1:0-2993 GCA_035643475.1 Anaerolineae bacterium
TCGGCGGTCCGTATCAACGCACCGAAGTTTTGGGGATCGGTGATCCCATCGAGCAGCAGAAGCACCGGTCTTTTACCGATATCTAAACCCTGCGTAAACTCCGAAAGTGAAAGATAGCTATATGATTCGACCAGGGCAACCACGCCCTGGTGCGCCCTCGATTGTGCTATATCATCTAGCCTCTGCTTCTCTACCCTATCAATACGAATGCCCCGCTTATTAGCCAGGGCCTCTATCTTCCCAGTGATATCAGATGGTTTTATATTCTTTACGATAAGCACTTTACTGACAGACCGCGTGCTCCTCAGGAGCTCATAGACTGCCCGCCTGCCTTCAACTGTTTCCAATCCACTTCACCTAGGTTTTCAATTTCCACCTTGGACCGAGCGGCGTGTCTTCTATTTCAATGCCCATGCTCGTGAGCCGCTCCCGTATTTTATCCGCCAGACCCCAATCCTTCTCTTTTCTTGCTCTGTTTCTGCGCTCAAGGATTTCATCGAGCAACTGGTCTTTTCTCTCACCATCAACGCTGCGCTCCAGTACTTCGGAGGCCAGTTGATATATATCCTCGGGCAACATCTTAACTATGTCCTCAGCCTTGGGTAACGCCAGATTAAGGCCTACTGCACCGGAGAGCTCCAGGAGCATTGCATCGGCTTCTTCTAGTAGATCCTTGGCATGCATCGTCACTTGCTCACCGTACGCCTCAATAAATGTATTAATCTCTTTTACAAACTCGAAGAGGGCGGCGAGAGCTGCGGCGCTGTTGAAATCATCATCCATCGATTCGATGAATTTCTCCTTCACCTCTTTAATCGCTCCCTTAAGGCGATCCATCTCTTCGAGCTTTTCCGGCAGCCGGGTGACCGTTGGGGCTTCGAAGACATGCTCCATCCGCCTGCGCACATTCAGGAATCTCTCATATGCCGCTTCAGCTTCCTTCAGTTTCTCTGGGCTGAAATCTATCGGGCTCCTGTAGTGAGTTCCGAGTGCAAGAAGTCGCAGGACGTTCGCATTGTAGTCCTTCAATAAATCCCTCACGAGGACGATGTTACCAAGGGATTTTGCCATTTTCTCTTCACCGATATTGACCATTCCACCATGCAACCAATACTTGGCAAACCTTCTACCCGTGTATCCTTCAGTCTGCGCGATCTCGTTCTCATGGTGCGGGAAGATAAGATCACGTCCTCCCCCATGAACATCAAAATCGATTCCGAGATACCTCAAGGACATCGCTGTACACTCTATATGCCAGCCGGGCCTTCCCTTACCCCAAGGGCTATCCCATGCAGGCTCTCCTGGCTTGGCCGCTTTCCAGAGCGCAAAATCCATCGGGTGGTGCTTCCTCGGGTCGATCTCGACGCGTTCCCCTGCCCTCATTTCATCTAACGCGCGATGGGCGAGCTTACCATACTCATCAAATTTTGTGATCTCAAAGTAAACATCCCCATCGATGACATATGCGAGCCCTTTCTCGACAAGCGCCTCGATAATATCGATCATCTCTTTGATGTGACCGGTGGCCTTCGGCTGGGCTGTAGGTTCTGCAAGTCCCATATTCTTTGCATCTTCCCAGAATTCCCTCGTATAGCGCTCGGCAATCTCCTCGGGGGAGGTGTTCTCCTCTTTAGCCCTGTTAATTATCTTGTCGTCAACATCGGTCAGGTTTCGGATGTACGTGACATCATATCCCCTGTACCTCAGGTAGCGATAGAGCATATCAAATGAGAGATACGTGCGTGCGTTCCCTATATGGATATAGTTGTATACAGTCGGACCGCAGACGTACATGCTTACTTTACCCGGGTTCCGAGTGGTAAATTCCTCTTTTTTTCTATCCAAAGTATTGTACACTTTTATAGCCATCGCTAATTAACACCGCCTGATTAGTTCATAGTTCATAGTTGATAGCATATCCTCTTTGCTACCAACCATGGGCTAGGGAACCTGGTGAACTTCATTCTTCCCGGATCTTCTGTAAGTATTGCGCCCTTTTTATCGCCTCTTCGATTCGGTATATCATCTCAGCCCTATTTAGTATATGTAAAACATGCGGTAATTCCGGTCCCTTGATGCTCCCAGTTAGCCCGACGCGCACCGGCATAAAAAGATCTTTCCCGGTGACTCCAAGCGGCTTAAATGTCTGACGCATCAGGCCCATTATCTCCTTGCCGCCCTCAATATCCAGTTCCCCACGCTCGCGGACTAGGCCAAGAAGGGCGTCCAGCACCCCCAGCACATGTGGCTTTATAAGCCACTCATCCGCTTCAGGCGCTATTTCGAATTCACCGAGAAATATTTTAGCATAATCGGGGATCTCCGAGAGAACGGTCAGATTACCACGCACCCCGTCGATGACCCTCGTCAACCGCGCAAAATCCTCCTGTGAGAGCTCGCTTTCAGGAAGCAGCCCCGCCTCCCTCAGGTAGGGGATACAGGTATTCGTTATTCTCTCAAGATTGGCCGATCGTATATGCTGCCCATTGAGCCAATTGAGTTTGTTGATATCGAATATCGCTGGGCTCTTTGAAATTCGCTCGATGGTAAACGCCTCAGCAAGTTCTTCAAGCGAAAAAACCTCGCGGGTTTCTTCCGGGGCCCAGCTCAGAAGGGCAAGGTAATTATTTATCGCTTCTGGGAGGTACCCGCGCGCCCGGTACTCGCTCACCGAGGTCGCACCATGCCTCTTACTCAGCTTGCCCCCGTCAGGGCCGAGAATCATTGCGTTATGCGCGAATTTTGGGATCGGATACCCAAGCGCCATAAACAAGGGTACGTGCTTTGCGGTATTGGTGATGTGATCCTCGCCACGTATAACGTGCGTAACCACCATCTCGCCATCATCAACAACAACCGCCAGGTGATACGAAGGAGAACCATCGGAGCGCAATATCACAAAATCGCCGATAACGTCGCTTGAGAACTCTATCTCGCCCCTTACGATGTCATGCACCACGATCTTTCCGTCCGGCACCCGAAAACGTATGGCC
>DASQQM010000099.1:0-4723 GCA_035643475.1 Anaerolineae bacterium
AAGCGATGGATGGGCTGAAATCTTAAGGTGGGGACAGGAGCAAGGGGATATAAGGACCGATGTTCCTATCCCAGTGCTTGTTGGACATATACGAATTATCACAGGCATGACCGTTATGGCATGGCTAAAAAACCCTGAAAACGACAGTTTGGTTGATAGGCTAAAGCAGGCGTTGGATCTATTCCTGAAAGGAGCTTCTTATGACCAAAAAACTTCTTCTGACATGGAGAGAGGCAGTTGAGGCAGGACCGGCAGAGGCCGGCGGAAAGGGCTGGAATCTAGGTAGACTAGACCGGTACGGCTTTAACGTTCCTCCTGGAGGGGTGCTGGCTGCTTTCGCCTATCGCTCGTTTCTATCAGATAACGGTTTTGCTGAGAACATCAAGGCCCTCGCCGACGTTAGGGCTGAGGAAGTTAGTGAAGATAGAGTAACCAAAGTTCTGGAAGATCTACGTACCGCGATTGCCAAAGGGCAGCTCTCCGAATTAGTAGAACAGCAACTTAAGGAATTTTTATCGAGCAATTCACTGGATAGCACTGGGGTAGCAGTTCGCTCCTCTGCTACGACCGAAGATTCAAAAGAAGCCTCATTCGCCGGCATCCATACCTCCTTCTTAAATGTAGTCGGATCCGAGAGAATCATCGAAGCAGTTCTTGGTTGCTACGCATCTCTTTGGACGCCACAGGCGTTAGCGTATCGCAGGAAGATGGGCTTTAGTGATGAGGAAGTTGCGGCTGCAGTTGTTATTATGCAGATGGTTCCAGCTGTTGCTGCAGGAGTGGCCTTCTCCTGTGATCCTAAAACCGGACGGCAGGATGTTATAACTATAAGCGCTAATTTCGGCCTCGGCGAGTCCGTTGTCAACGGATCGGTTGAGCCGGATGAGTACCGCGTAGGGCTAGACAAGTATCCGCCAAAAGTACTTGAGAAGAGAGTTGGCGCAAAATCAGTGGTTGTTCTCCCGCAAGAGGGTGGTGGAACGGTTGCAAGAGAACTAAACAGCACAGAAGGAGCCAAAGCGGCACTTACCGATACAGAGCTGGTCGACCTTGTCTCCCTCATACAGCGTATCTTTCATGCCCTGGGTAAGGGAGAACAGCATCAGGATGTTGAGTGGGTATTTGATGGGGATCGCTTTGTCATGCTACAGGCAAGACCTGTTACTAAACTACCTACCTATACTTTCCCTGCTATCTCACACCTGCCTGTGATATGGTCGAATGCTAACGCAAAGGATGCAGGACCGTTTGTGATGAGCACCCTTCAAGGTAGCGGAATTGGCCTTGTCGGTGGGATTATCAGCGTAATGCTTACAGCCAGCGGTTATAAAGTTCCAGAGGGGATGAGTGTCATACGCCTCTATAAAGGAAGGCCGTACTTTAACATGACCGCGATGCAATGGGCCATGTATGACAGTATGGGGATGTTACCATCTAAGGTAAACGAAAACTTTGGTGGGCACCAACCCGAAATCCCCGTCCCAGATCCAAATCCGCTAAAAGGCAAAGATGGCCTAAAGCGTCGGGCGAGACAGATGCGCTTTGGTCTATATTTTATGCGTACGCTTATGAAATCAAAAAGCATATTAGGAAAGGCCCTAGAAGAAGCTGAGGCTAAGAGCAGGAAGAATTATTCCCAGTTCAGTGATGAGGCGCTTGTTGCTGAACTATGCGGGGTTCTGTCCATCAAGGGTTCTTCTATATCCGATGCCATTATTTTAGCGATGGGAGCTACGATCCAACCTGAGTTGTTGCGGCGGGAACTTAAGCGGCATTTTCCAGGCCGTGAGGGAGCATTGGCCAATGGTCTCATGGCGGGTGGGTCCGGCATTACGAGCGCCGAGCATGGCTATGAATTATTAAAGCTTGCAGATATGGCTCGAGATGATAAGGAAGCCCTGAGCTTCTTTACTGCGGAGGACTTTCAGCCACTTACGTGGCGCGAGAGGCTGCCGCTTAACTCAAATGGTGATCCCAACTTCCGCTCTCACTTTGAAGAATTTCTCGAGCAATATGGGCATCGTGCGGTCTATGAGGGGGATTTTAAAAATCCCCGCTGGCGTGAGGACCCAACATATCTTCTGGAGTTTATACGCAACCAGATACAAAACCCTGTAAAGGTTAACTATAAAGAGATGCAGAGGATGAAGAGGGAGCAGGCACAACAGGAGATCAAAGAAAAACTAGGTTTACGCCCTAGCCGACTCAAAATCAATTATCTTACTAAGCTAGCAGTCAAGAGCGTAGCCAAGCGTGAGCTGCTTAAATCTATAGGAGTAAAATCAGTTGAGCCGCTCCGTTTACTTTACGAAGAAGTTGGCTCACGCTTGGCCGCCCGGGGTCTTCTCAATGAAAGAGCCGATGTTTACCATTGTGCCATGATTGAGCTGCTTCTAATGCTAGATGGCATCTGGGATGGCCGGGGATTGAAACTGTTGGTTGAAGAACGAAAAGAAAAGTTCAAGGAATATGAGCAGCTTGACCCGCCTGATGTAATTATCGACGAGATTCCACAGCCTAAAGCAGCTGTTCAGGAGGTCTCTGGAGAAGTATTTGAAGGTATTGGGGTAGCGGCTGGGCAGGCAACCGGAGCTGCCAGGTTAATAAACCATCCAAACGAAGGCAACCTCCTTAAGCCAGGGGAGATACTTGTAGCGCCTTCCACCGATCCAGGTTGGACGCCCCTGTTCTTAAGAGCTTCAGGCCTTATCATGGAAGTAGGCGGCTCCTTCTCTCATGGAGCAATCGTCGCCCGGGAGTATGGTATCCCTGCCGTGGTCAATGTTCCCGGAGCGATGAAAGTCTTGCAGGATGGCGAAATCGTGACGGTTGACGGCGATGAAGGAAAGATCTATCGCTCAGTGCGTGTTAAAGAACCGGTATAGCAATAGACCTATCGATACTAATAGGGTTAATCATATTGTTAAACACAACTCATCCGAGAGTTCAAATCCAACCCGGGGAATGTCGTCAATTTATAGTTCAGTAGAGCGATAATTATATCTCTGTAGAGGATTATACCCTACGATTTGCATGCTTTTATCTAAGGCAACCATTAGTTGCATAGGTTAGAGACTTGATCCGTACGCCATACCTGGTGCTGGCAGATATCCCCTTTAGACCACAAATACCTAGCAATATAGTGGTAATTTATGTTATACTGCTTACAATATATCGTAGTTAGATATACAAGGTTATTGGCGTATCTACACTTACATGCCGACTCGTTGAGGTTGCGCTATGAGCTTTGGTTTTGAACTTGACGGAAACATCTACGAAATTGACGACGACGGCTTCCTGCAAGACCTTGACGATTGGAGCGAGGAAGTTGCGGAATACCTGGCGTACTTAGATGATGTAGTGCTATCGGATGCCCATTGGGAGGTCATACGTATCGTACGCGATTGTTACCGTGAGCACGGCATCTCACCTGAAGTCAATCTCCTGCTAAAGGAGATGGGCAGCAGACTCGGGCAGGGTAAAGGGCAAGGGGCTTACCTTCTCATGTTATTTCCTGGTGGCGCCGTGCAGGCGAGTAGGATAGCAGGAACCCCAAGGCCGGTGGGCTGTATTTAGCTCTGACCGGTAACGAGTGTTCATCATCGCATGGATAGGCCTTCCTTCGCTTATGAAGTGGCTCATGAGTCCAAGTGCCGGCTATATTAGCTCTGGGCTTGTTCAAGCTGGATGACCTTGTTCCTGTATACTTCATGAATTAGCCCTCGGTCGAACTCCCAGAATGCTTTAAGCATCTCATCCTTCTCTTGCTCGCTAAAGTACTCCATACTTGGAAGAAAAAACCGTTTGTCCTCTTTTTCAATGTGGGCTGGATATAAGCGAGTGAGAAAACTCATGCTTTCCGTAATATCCTTTAATGCGTCCATGTCGTTTCTCCCATACCTCTCCCGGGCACCGGTGAGTTTCCCGACAGTTTCTCGCGCAAGGACGTGTTCGTGTATAAGCTCATCCATCATAGCCCTATGTTCCAAGGAGAGTGGCTTATCTGCGAGCTCTTTAAATAAAATATCTTCTTCTTTGCCGTGATGGCACCTATCTGCATACATTCGGAAGAAATCAGCTGCAGCGGCAATAAAACTAGTATCAACACGGTTGGTTGCTTCTATCTTAGAGAGCTCCTGTTTAACTTGATTAATCATCCGCTCAATAAGCCTATGTTCTATCATTAGAGGACCAATTGGCATCATGTGTATCTCTCCCCGTTTAAAAACACGCCCTATATTCTTATCTAATACCGTTTCTATATCGTGCCTACTACGCCCTATATTTTGCCTCGCTAGCGGTGCACTGTCTGCTGGACCAGCAGTTGGGCAACCGATGCCTACGCAACAGGGCCCCGACAAAGGTGGTTATACACCGGGCGGGGTGGGTGAAGACGAGGCAACTGATTCAGGCAGTTGGCTGCCGACGCCAAGTAGCAAGGTGGCGAGCGTGAGGATAACTGCTGCAACTAAGGTGAGGAAAACGGCAGAACCCAGCGCGAACAGCGCACCGAGGATGCCAAGTAGGACGACGGCACGCCATGCACCCGGACGATTCCGTTGCCAGATCGCGATAAGTGCTACCAAAGCAAGTGAAGTGACCACCAGCCAGTACCAGTAGCCAGTGCTCTCAGTCGTCCAGTCATAGTAAGTCTTAGCAGAGATGATAGCTACCAACGTGCCTGCGATTCCGACTATCCTCGCCGCATGTAAGTGTGCACGTG